>NZ_JBYPZI010000001.1:889125-1144422 GCF_057815145.1 Tsukamurella sp. II2bb | reverse complement strand
TGCTCCTTAGAAAGGAGGTGATCCAGCCGCACCTTCCGGTACGGCTACCTTGTTACGACTTCGTCCCAATCGCCAATCCCACCTTCGACAGCTCCCTCCCACAAGGGGTTAGGCCACCGGCTTCGGGTGTTACCGACTTTCATGACGTGACGGGCGGTGTGTACAAGGCCCGGGAACGTATTCACCGCAGCGTTGCTGATCTGCGATTACTAGCGACTCCGACTTCATGGGGTCGAGTTGCAGACCCCAATCCGAACTGAGACGCGCTTTAAGGGATTCGCTCCACCTCACGGTATCGCAGCCCTCTGTACGCGCCATTGTAGCATGTGTGAAGCCCTGGACATAAGGGGCATGATGACTTGACGTCATCCCCACCTTCCTCCGAGTTGACCCCGGCAGTCTCTCACGAGTCCCCACCATAACGTGCTGGCAACATGAGACAAGGGTTGCGCTCGTTGCGGGACTTAACCCAACATCTCACGACACGAGCTGACGACAGCCATGCACCACCTGTATAGAAGGCACAAGGCAAACCACATCTCTGCGGCGATCCTCTATATGTCAAACCCAGGTAAGGTTCTTCGCGTTGCATCGAATTAATCCACATGCTCCGCCGCTTGTGCGGGCCCCCGTCAATTCCTTTGAGTTTTAGCCTTGCGGCCGTACTCCCCAGGCGGGGTACTTAATGCGTTAGCTACGGCACGGATCCCGTGGAAGGAAACCCACACCTAGTACCCACCGTTTACGGCGTGGACTACCAGGGTATCTAATCCTGTTCGCTACCCACGCTTTCGCTCCTCAGCGTCAGTTACTGCCCAGAGACCCGCCTTCGCCACCGGTGTTCCTCCTGATATCTGCGCATTCCACCGCTACACCAGGAATTCCAGTCTCCCCTACAGTACTCAAGTCTGCCCGTATCGCCTGCAGGCCCGAGGTTAAGCCTCGGGTTTTCACAGACGACGTGACAAACCGCCTACGAGCTCTTTACGCCCAGTAAATCCGGACAACGCTCGCACCCTACGTATTACCGCGGCTGCTGGCACGTAGTTGGCCGGTGCTTCTTCTGTAGGTACCGTCACTTACGCTTCGTCCCTACTGAAAGAGGTTTACAACCCGAAGGCCGTCATCCCTCACGCGGCGTCGCTGCATCAGGCTTCCGCCCATTGTGCAATATTCCCCACTGCTGCCTCCCGTAGGAGTCTGGGCCGTGTCTCAGTCCCAGTGTGGCCGGTCGCCCTCTCAGGCCGGCTACCCGTCGTCGCCTTGGTAGGCCATTACCCCACCAACAAGCTGATAGGCCGCGGGCCCATCCCATACCGCAAAAGCTTTCCACCCACCCCCATGCAGGAGCAGGTCATATCCGGTATTAGACCCAGTTTCCCAGGCTTATCCCGAAGTACAGGGCAGGTCACCCACGTGTTACTCACCCGTTCGCCACTCGTGTACCCCCGAAAGGGCCTTACCGTTCGACTTGCATGTGTTAAGCACGCCGCCAGCGTTCGTCCTGAGCCAGGATCAAACTCTCCATAAAAAACACTAGAAACCCAAGGTTTCAGCATAATCCAGGAAATCCTGAACAAAACGAAACCACTGACAAAAATCAATGATTCCAGAAATACATCTCGCAAAGAAATAAACGAGAAAAGCCACAACACAAACAACCAAGTACAAATACTGATTGTCCATGCGTGCCAAAAAAATTTTGGCACTGACAATTTCATCGACACACTGTTGAGTTCTCAAAGAACACGCCAAACGCCGCCGCCCACACCATATAAATTCTGTGTGAACCGCACCCTCGCAGGCCGTTCAAGCTACCCCATCCCCGCAAGCGAGTCAAACTCGCCCTGCCGGGCTGCTCGGAGCAACCGTTCTAGCTTAGCAGACCGGATTTCCGTTCGCAACTCGCTCTCGCAAGTCGATCTCGGGGTACATCCAGACCACACAACCACACAGCGAAACCCTCCCGACCGCGATTCGCGCTCGAAAGTGATGTCCCTCTGTGGGGCTGGCTGCTCGAAGCAACCCGACCAGCTTAGCAACTCCGATCTCCATCGCGCAAATCGAGCTCGGTGGGGTGCCGACTCCCGGGCGCCACCAGCGAAGAGGTGACTTCCGGGCCCCGCGCCGGACCGCTCAGGCCAGCTGCGCACGCACCAGTTCGGCGAAGGCGCGGACATCCTCCTCCGTGGTGTCCCAGGCGCACATCCAGCGCACCTCGCTCCGTGCCTCGTCCCAGAAGTGGAACGGAACCCGCTCCATCAGAGCTTCGGCGGCGGCGTGCGGGAGCACCGCGAAGACGGCGTTGGCCTGCACCGGACGGGTGATCGCCACTCCGTCGACCGGTCCCACGAGCTCGGCGAGCAGACGGGCCATCGCGTTGGCGTGGCCTGCCACCCGCAGGTGCCGGTCACCGTCGAACAGGGCCAGGAACTGCGCGGACAGGAAGCGCTGCTTGGAGGCGAGTTGCATCGACAGCTTGCGCACGTACGCCGCACCGCCGGCCCGCTCGGCATCGAGGACCAGCACCAGCTCGGCGCCCAGCAGCCCGCTCTTGGTGCCGCCCACACTCACGATGTCGGCGCCGACGTCCGTCGTGATCGCCCGCAGCGGGACCCCGAGGCTCGCAGCGGCATTGGCGAGACGGGAGCCGTCGATGTGCAGCAACCAGCCGCGCTCGTGCGCGTAGTCGGCCAGGGCGCGCAGCTCGTCGGGGGTGTAGACGGTGCCCAGCTCGGTGGACTGCGCCACCGAAAGCACGCGCGGTTGGGACCAGTGCACGTCGCCCGCTCGGGCGGGGACGGCGGCGGTGATCGCCTCGGGGGTCAGCTTCCCCTCCGCGGCCGGCACCGCGACCAGCTTGAGCCCCGCCACCTTCTCCGGGGCGCCGCCCTCATCGACGTTGACGTGCCCCGAGTCGGCGCAGACCACGGACGACCAGCGATCACTCACAGTCGCCAGCGCGACGACGTTCGCGCCGGTCCCGTTGAACACCGGGAAGGCCAGCGCTACCGCACCGAACAGCTCCCGCACCCGCTCGCCCAGCGCCGCCGTGTAGGCGTCGGCGCCGTACGCGCCCTGATGCCCGAGGTTCGCCTCGGCGACGGCCGCGAGCACCTCCGGCAGCACCCCGGCGTGGTTGTCGCTCGCGAAGCCGCGCTTCCCGGGATCGTGGAGGAGCGCCATGCCTACGTCTCCGGAACCAGAGTGATGACGGTGCCGTTCACCTCCGCGGCGGGGGTGTCCCACAGCCGCACGAGGGCATCGGCGACGTCGCCCACCGGCGTGTACCGCGGGAACCGCCGCTCGGGTGCGGCCTCGCTCATCTCCGGGGTGAGCAGCGCCATCACTCGCAGGACGACGGCCGCCGCCCCGGTGCCGGTGAAGGCGTCCGCGAGGGCCAGCGTCCACGCCTCGGCGGCCGCCTTCGCCGCGGTGTACATCGCGTTGGTCGCCGTGGGCTTCGCCACCGAGGTCGATGAGATCACGGCGACGCGGGCATCGTCGCTCGCCGCGAGCGCCGGGTAGAGGGCCTGCGTGACGCGTTGCAGGCTGCGGATCAGCCCGGCCTCGAGGAAGTCCCAGTCGGCGGGGTCGGCCGCGTCGATCGGGACACCGCCGCGCCAGCCGCCCACCAGGTGCAGCAGCCCGTCGACCCCGCCGTGCGCGGCCCGGATCTCCTCGACGGCGGCGCGCACCGCGGCACCGTCGGTCAGATCCGCCCGGTAGCCGGACACCCCGTCGAGCGAGGCGATCCCGCCGGCCGGCGCGCCGCGGGTGATGACGGCGACCGTGGCGCCCGCCGCGACGAGCCGCCGGACGACCTCCTGGCCGAGCCCGCCGTTCGCGCCGGTCACGACGACGATGCGCCCCGCGACGCCGCTCATACCAGGTCCGGTTCGCGGTGCGCCGACGCCGCCGCCACGGGCGACAGGTCAGCGGTCGTGAGGTCGACGGTGGGCGTCCTGGTGACCAGCTTGTGCCCCCACCACAGGCCCAGGAACAGGATGAGCGCCGCGTAGGACGTGAGCAGCAGGTACCAGCCGCCCTCCGCGCCTCCGCGCACGGAGACGTAGTACTGGCCGGCGATGACGGCGATGGACATGAGCAGCGCGATGATCGGGCCTGCCGGGTACAGCCAGGCCCGGTAGGGCAGCTCGCCCAGGTCCCGGCCCTGCAGGTTCCACGCCCGGCGGAACCGGTAGTGCGCCCAGGCGATCCCGACCCAGGTGACGAACCCCGCCACCGACGACGCCGTGACCAGCGCCTCGTAGGCGACGCCGTCGCCGACCAGGCTCGCCAGGAAGCACAGGGCGCCGATCGCGGCGGTGATCGCGACCGCGGGACCCGGCACGCCGCTGCGCGTGACCCGTGCGAAGACCTTCGGCGCGTTGCCCTCGACGCCCAGCCCGTAGAGCGCGCGGGTCGCCGCGAACAGGCTGGCGTTGCCCGCCGAGAGGATGGCGACGAGGATGACGGCGTTCATGATCGACGCCGCCGCGTCGATCCCGGCCAGCTTGAAGACCAGCGTGAACGGCGCGACGGCCACGTTCTCCGCCGAACCGCCCAGCAGGTCCGGATTGGTGTAGGGGATGAGGAAGGCGATGATCGTGAGCGTGCCGATGTAGAAGAGCAGGATCCGGAAGAAGACCGTGCGTACGGCCTTCGGGATGGCGCTCTTCGGCTCCACCGCCTCGCCCGCCGCGACCGCGATCATCTCCGTGCCCTGGAAGGCGAAGCCGGCGATGAGGAAGACCGAGAGCATGCCCATCGGCCAGTCCACGAAGGGCGCGTCGCCGATGGTCCAGTTCTGGAAGCCGGGGGCCGGACCGCCGATCACCCCGAGCACCATGAGCACACCGACGACGAGGAAGACGACCACCGCGATCACCTTGATCGAGGCGAACCAGAACTCCGCCTCGCCGAAGGCCTTGACCGCGAACAGGTTGAGCGCCAGCAGCCCCACCATGAAGATCAGCGACCAGATCCACGAGGGCACGTCCGGCAGCCAGAACTTCATGATCAGGCCGGCCGCCACCACCTCCGCGGCCAGCGTGATCGACCAGTTGAACCAGTAGTTCCACCCCGCGGCGAAACCGAAGGATCTGCTGACGAACCGGGTGCCGTACTCCTCGAAGGGATTGCTGCACGGCAGGTACGCCGACATCTCCCCCAGGCTCTGCATGAGGAAGAAGACCATGACGCCCATCACCGCGTAGGCGAGGAGCGCACCGCCCGGCCCGGCGTCGTGGATCGTCGCGCCGGACGCCACGAACAGGCCGGTGCCGATCGCACCGCCCAGTGCAAGCATGCTGATGTGACGGCTCTGCAGTCCCTTGCGGAGGGATTCGTCCGGGGTGATTCCAAGCGGGCTGGACACCCGATGAGAGTAGCGACCCGGCACCCCCACCGCTGGCAATCGCACCGTCGGGCCACCTACCGCGCGCGGCGCGCACGACCTCTAGGATCGACTGCGTGGCGGAATCGACGGGCGCGGGCGGGGCGATCAGGGGCGTCCCCGGGCCCGACCACCTGGTGGCCGGGCGGTACCGCCTGACGTCGAAGATCGGCGGCGGCGGCATGGGCGCCGTATGGCTGGCCCGCGACGAGCGGCTGGCCCGGGACGTTGCCGCCAAGCAGGTCATCTCCACCGCGGGCCTCACCCAGGAGGAGGCCGACGAGCTGCGCCGGCGCGCCCTGCACGAGGGCCGTCTCGCCGCGCGGCTGCAGCACCGCAACGCCGTCGCGATGTACGACGTGGCCCTCGAGCGCGGCGAGCCCTGGCTGGTAATGGAGTACCTGCCCTCGCGCTCGCTCGCCCAGGTCCTGCACATGACCGGCACGATGCCCGAGAAGCAGGTCGCCCAGATCGGCGCCCAGATCGCGGACGCCCTCATCGAGGCGCACGAGTCGGGCATCATCCACCGGGACATCAAGCCCGGCAACATCCTGATCGCGAACCGGGGCCGGGCGGCGGGCACCGTCAAGCTCTCGGACTTCGGCATCGCGCGGGCGAAGGGCGACGAGGCCGGGCCCGCCGGCATCATCACGGGCACGCCCGCCTACTTCGCCCCCGAGGTGGCGCGCGGCACCGAGCCCTCCGAGGCCTCCGACCTGTACTCGCTGGGCGCCACGCTGTACACCGCGCTCGAGGGCGCGCCGCCCTTCGGCGTCGACGAGGACTCGATCGCCCTCCTGCACAAGGTCGCTCTGGGACAGATCAATCCGCCCAAGCACGACGGTCCGCTGATCCACGTGATCCTCGACATGCTGCAGCCGAGCCCCCAGCGCCGGCCCACCCTCGAGCAGGCGCGGGACCGGCTCGCCGTGATCGCCGCGGCCGGGGGCAATCCCGCGGCGATCCTCACCGCCCCGCTGCAGGCCACCGAGGGCGCGCCCGCGGTGTGGCTGCGTCGCACCGCCGGGGAGCGCACCGCCGGTTCGGTCGCCGAGCGCGGTGCGACGGTGCGCACGGCAGCGTCGGGCCCGATCGAGCGCACGCGGCCGATCCCGCCCGCGCCGCGGCCCAGCACCTACGTCCCGCCGCCCGTGGCGCCCCCGTCGGGCATGTCGAACGCCGTTCTCGCGGCGTGGATCATCGGCGGCTTCATCGTGCTGGCCGCGATCGTGGCGGGCATCATCGTCGCGATCGGCTGACCCGGTTCCGGCAGCGCGCCGCCCCCGGACTCAGTCCGCGAGGTGGCGGGTGTGGGCCCAGCGGGTGAGGGCGTTGCGGTTGCTCTGCTGCGTCTTGCGGAGCACGTTCGAGGCGTGCGTCTCGACGGTCTTGACCGAGATGAACAGGTCCTCGGCGATCTCGCGGTAGGTGTACCCGCGGGCCAGCAGGCGCAGCACCTCGAGCTCGCGCGGAGTCAGCGAGTCCAGCTCCGGGTCGAGCGCCGGCTCGGGCACGGGCGAACGGCCGGTGAAGGAGTCGAGCACGAAGCCGGCCAGCCGCGGGGAGAAGACGGCGTCGCCCTCCGCGACCCGGCGCACCGCGTCGGCCAGCTCCTCCCCCGAGATGGTCTTGGTGACGTAGCCGCGGGCACCGGCGCGGATCGTGGCGATCACGTCCTCCGCGGCGTCGGAGACGCTGAGCGCGAGGAAGACCGGCGCCTTCGCCAGCTTCGCGCGGGGCGCATTGTCGGCCACGCCGCGCAGCACGGCGACGCCGCCACCGTCGGGCATGTGGACATCGAGCAGCACCACGTCGGGGGCGGCGGCGAGGATCCCCGCCACGGCCTCGCCCACGGCGCCGGCCTCGCCCACCACCTCGATGGATTCCTCACGGGCCAGCTCGGCGCGCACACCGGACCGGAACACGCCGTGATCATCGACCAGGAACACCCGGTAGCTCACGCACTCTCCTCCGCGATCGTCTCGTCGGCAGCCGAACGGGGCACCGTGAGCCGGACCTCGGTGCCCCGGCCCGGCGTGGACCGGACCACGACATCCCCGCCGCGCCGCTGCACGCGGGCCCGGATCGACTTGGCCAGCCCCTGCCGGTCCGACGGTACCGCGTCCGGGTCGAAGCCGACGCCGCGGTCGCGGACGAAGACCGACACCGCGGTGTCGTCGACCTCCGCGTAGGTGTCGATGCTCTCGCAGCCGGAATGCTTGGCGGCGTTGACCATCGCCTCCTTGGCCGCCCCCAGGAGCGCGGTGAACCGGTCGTCGACGCCGAGCTCGGCGCCCTCGACGTCACCCACCGTGATCACGTCGACCGCCACCGAGTGCGCGTCCTCGACGTCGGCGGCAGCGGCCTTGAGCGCCGCGGCGAGCGACCGCGCCGGCGCTTCGGAGCCGCCGAACAGCCACTCGCGCAGCTCCCGCTCCTGACTGCGCGCGAGCCGTTTGACGGCGGCACCGTCGGAGGACTGCTTCTGGATCAGCGCGAGCGTCTGCAACACGGAATCGTGCAGGTGCGAGGCGATCTCCTCCCGCTCGATGGTGCGGACCCGGGCGGCGCGCTCGGCGCCGAGGTCGCGCCACAGGCGCACCCAGATCGGCACGGTGAGCAGTGCGACCCCCACCAGGGTGAGCACGACGGCAGCCAGCGCGGTCGGGATCGCCGCCACGTCCACCCGGCCCAGGAAGACCACGGCGAGGCCGACGATCACCAGGGTGACCCCGCCCAGCATGCGCAACCAGGTGATCAGGCGCGAGCCGCCGCCGAGCGCGGCTGACGGTGTGCGCGAGGCGGAATCGGCCTCGCGCCAGACCAGGGCGGCACCGACGCCGATGACGATGACGGGGACGACGAAGCCGGCGCTGGTGTTGCTCGCCACCGAGGCCAGCGTCGCCGCTCCGACCACGCCGAGGACCGCCAGCGCGAGCCCCTGCCTGCGCTCCGCGGGGTCGGGACGCTCGGTGTCGGTCCCCGGCCGGCACATGAACCACAGCAGCGCGTACATCACGACACCGGCGCCGAGCAGCGCGAGCAGGGTGAAGGCGATCCGTACCTTGGTGACGTCGACGCCGAGGTGATCGGCGATGCCGCCGCACACGCCGCCGATCACCGCGCCGCCGTTGCGCCGGTGCATCCTGGGGTACGACGGTGCGGCCCCGTGCGGCGCCGGCGACGACACCGGGCCGGGCGACGGTGCGGGGGCCGGCTGCCCGGCGGCGGGCGAGGCCGGACGGGACGCCGCGGCCGGCACCCGCACGTCCTGCTGCCAGCTCTGCCAGGCCTGCCAGGCCTGCTGGCGAGCCTGGTACCGCGCCCAGCGGCGCTCTGCTCGTCTGCTGCTCATGGTCTCTCGATGGTGGCACGGATCGCGGGCCCCGGGGTATCGGGGAAGCCACCCATATCCGCACGCACCCCGAGTCCCACCCCGGGGAATTCAGGGTAGATCCCGATGGACCGGCGCCCCGGCGGCCCGCAGGATCGAATGCATGGATACGACAACCCTCTCCAGCCAGGTACGGCAGATGTGGGAGACCAGGCCGCTCCGCGCCCGGCAGGCACCGATCGCCGGTGTGTGCACGGGCTTCGCGCGCCGCTACCAGGTGGACGTCGCGCTCGTGCGCGCCGCCTTCATCGGGGCGACGGTGCTCGGTGGACTCGGTTTCGTCGTCTACATCGTCGCCCTCTTCGTCCTGCCCAAGGAATCCGAGTACGCCTACGACGCCCCCGTGCAGCGCTCCGGCCCACCGCCCTTCGTGCTCATCATCGCGGCGGTCCTGGCGGTCACCCTCGGCGGTGGGATGAGCTCGTCCTGGCCCGGCGCCGGGCTGATCAGCGTCGCCCTGCTGCTGGCCGGCTGGTACGCGCTGCACCAGCGCCTTCCCGTGCCGCCGCCCGGGACCGCGGTCTCCGCGCAGCGCGCGCCGGCGGTCCCCGTCGGGGCGTGGCAGCCGCCGGCGGCGCAGTTCCCGTGGCAGCCCGTGTGGACGCCGCCCGCGGCCGCGGACCCGCAGACACCGCGCGCCACCGAGTATCCTGCGCGGGAGCCGGAGCCCCGCCCGGCGACCGATCAGGTGGGCACCGCACCGTCGGAGCCCGCGGGCGTGCGCCGCGCACCCGAGACCGTCACGCCGCCCGTGCCGTCGCAGGTCACCGAGGAGATCCACCCGCCCCGCTGGGACCCGTTGGGCGCCGCGCCCTTCGCGTGGGACCTCCCCGAGCCCGCGGCGGCCGGCGCCCCCGTGCCGGTGCGCGCGCCCCGCTCGCGCGTCACGCCGGTCACGCTCGGCATCGCGCTGCTGGTGGCAGCCGGGATCGCGGCGGTCGGCCTGACGGGGGTCGCGACGATCTCCCCCGTTCTCGCGGCATCGCTGATGCTCGCCGTCGTGGGCGCGGGCCTGGTGATCGGCGCGTTCCGCAGGTCCGGCTACGGGCTGCTCGCCGTCGCGATCCCGCTGGCCGGGTTCGTCGTCGTCGGCACCACCGCGCAGAACGTGATGGCCGGCTACGCGGACGCGCCGCGCGGCGACCAGAGCATCACCGTGACCTCGCCGGCGGACCTGCGCGACGAGTACACGCTGCAGGCGGGCAAGCTCGACCTGAACCTGCGCGGCCTCACGCTCGACCGCGACCGGACCGTCACGACGCGCGTCGCCGCGGGCAAGACCGAGATCACGGTGCCGGAGTCGATGAACGTCCGCGTCACCTGCGCGGTGAACGTGGGCGATGCCACCTGCCCCGAGGGGCTGATCGCCGGGGCCGGCGCCGCGCCGGGCGCCCCGACCCTGACCATCGACGCGCGCGGCAACGTCGGCAAGGTGGAGGTGCACCGTGTCCGCTGATCAGACCGGCCGGAACGCGAACCGCGAGCCGCACTCCGCGAAGCGGTTCTCCCCGGCCCTTCTCGTCGCAGGCGTCGCCGCACTGATCGTCGCCGTATGGGGCGCCGTCGGCGGGCCCAACCTGATCAGCGCGAGCACCCTCGTGGCGATCGTGGCGATCGGCGCCGTCGCCGTGGCGGGGGTGTTGCTGATCAAGCCTCGAAGAGGTGCCGATTCCGCTCCGCCCACTGCGCCAGGCTCATCGGCGGACGGCCGCTGAGCTCCTCCACCAGCGAGTTCGCCTCCTGCCGGTGCCGGCGGGAGGCGTCCTGCAGGTCCAGGTACCAGCCGGCCATGTCGCCCATCTGGGCGCGCAGGGCCTCCTCCGCCTGCTCCCGGCTGATCTGCTCGAACCGCACCTTCCGGCCGATCCCCTCGCCGATCTGCGCGGCCATCTCCGCTCGCGTGAGGTGGCTGGGCCCGGTGAGCTCGTAGACCTTCCCGACGTGCGGGGCCCGATCGTCGGCGGCGAGGAGGGCCGCGGCGACGGCGGCGATGTCCGCCATCGCGATCGGCGCGCTCCCGGCATCGGGGTAGGGCTCGCGGACCACGCCGTCGGCGACCTGCCCGGCCCAGCCCGCGAAGTTCTCCATGAACTCTCCCGGACCGAGCACCGTCACATCGAGTCCGCTCGCGAGGATCGTGTCCGTCAGCGCCTGCCAGTGCGCGCTGCCCGACGTGGCGACCACGTATCCGACACCCGCGTCCTTCGCCCGGCGCAGCACCTCCACCGCGGTCGGCTCGTACGGCGCGAGATACATCGCGCTCACGCCCTCGAAGGCACCGTCGAGCGTCTCCGGCTTGCCGATGAAGCCCTCGAACGACTCCACCCCGCTCGGCAGCGCCGCCTTCGCGGGGTCCGTGGTGAGCGCCCGGATGTCCGAGACACCCCTCGCCAGCAGCTCGTCGACCACTTTCCGACCGATGTTGCCCGTCGCACCCGTCACCAGAATCGTCATGACGTCGACGGTACCGACGGGAGCGGTCAGAAGCTGACCGCTATTCCCACTCGATGGTCCCCGGCGGCTTGCTCGTCACGTCGAGCACCACGCGGTTGACCTCTTCGACCTCGTTGGTGATCCGGGTCGAGATGAGCTCGAGCGTCTCGTACGGCACGCGCGTCCAGTCCGCGGTCATCGCGTCCTCGGAGCTGACGGGGCGCAGCACGATCGGGTGGCCGTACGTGCGGCCGTCGCCCTGCACGCCCACGCTGCGGACATCGGCGAGCAGCACGACCGGGCACTGCCAGATGGTGCCGTCGAGACCGGCGGCGGTGAGCTCTTCGCGGGCGATCGCGTCGGCCTTGCGCAGCAGGTCGAGCCGCTCCTTGGTGACCTCGCCGACGATGCGGATCGCCAGGCCCGGCCCCGGGAAGGGCTGGCGGCCGACGATCTCCTCGGGCAGGCCGAGCTCGCGACCCACCGCGCGGACCTCGTCCTTGAACAGCAGCCGCAGCGGCTCGACGAGGGTGAACTCGAGGTCCTCCGGCAGGCCGCCCACGTTGTGGTGACTCTTGATGTTCGCCGTGCCCGCGCCGCCGCCGGACTCCACCACGTCCGGGTAGAGCGTGCCCTGGACCAGGAAATCGACGCTGCGGCCCGCGCTGGCCTGCTCCCCGAGGACCTCGCTGACCGCGCCCTCGAAGGAGCGGATGAACAGCTCGCCGATCGTCTTGCGCTTGGTCTCGGGATCGCTGACCCCCGCCAGACGGTTGAGGAAGGTCTCCTCGGCGTCGACGGTGACGAGGCGGGCGCCCGTCGCGGCGACGAAGTCGGTCTGCACCTGCTCGCGCTCGCCCTGGCGCAGCAGGCCGTGGTCGACGAAGACACAGGTCAGCCGGTCGCCGATGGCCTTCTGCACCAGGGCGGCCGCGACCGCGGAGTCGACGCCGCCGGACAGGCCACAGATCGCCAGGCCGGACTCGCCGACCTGTGCGCGGACGTCCTCGATGAGCTGCTCGGCGATGTTCGCGGCGGTCCAGGTGGGCCTCAGCCCGGCGATCTCGTACAGAAAGCGCGTGAGCACCTCCTGGCCGTGCGGGCTGTGCAGTACCTCGGGGTGGTACTGGACGCCGGCCATCTTCTTCCCGACGTTCTCGAACGCGGCGACCGGCGCGCCCGGCGTCGAGCCGACGGTGGTGAAACCCTCCGGCGCCACCTGGACGGCGTCGTTGTGGCTCATCCACACCGGCTGCTCGGCGGGCAGGCCCGTGTGCAGGACCCCCTCGGCGGGGGTGAAGACGGTGCGGCCGAACTCGCGCCCGCCCGTATTGGCGACGGTGCCGCCCAGCGCGCGGGCCATCATCTGGAAGCCGTAGCAGATGCCGAAGACGGGGACGCCGAGGTCGAAGATCTCCGGGTCCAGGCTCGGCGCGTCCTCCGCGTACACCGACGCAGGGCCGCCGGAGAGCACGAGGGCGGCGGGATTCTTTGCCCGCACCTCCTCGGCGGTGATGGTGTGCGGCACCACCTCCGAGTAGATCCGCGCCTCGCGGACGCGGCGCGCAATGAGCTGCGCGTACTGCGCGCCGAAGTCGACGACCAGAACGGGATTGGGTGAGGAGTCCGTCACCCTGGTGAGTCTAGTTGCCGCGCGCCGCCGGTCAGGACACCAGGGCCGCCACGATCCCGACCGCGTGCCGCAGCGCGGAGTCGTCGACGGTGCCGATCGATTCCCCGAGCGCGGCCCGCGGCAGCCAGTGCACCAGCTCGGGAAGAAGGACGCCGGTCGGCGACACCGTCGGGACCGCCAGCGCCATGACTCCGTCATCGAGCCCGCCCGGGATGAACGGACAGGTGATCACCCTCGCCGAGCCGGACACCAGATGCATCGATCCCGAAAGCACGAGGACGTACGACTCCGCATCCATGTCGGCCCGGACGAGCACCTCGCCCTGCCTGATCACGGTTCGAGCCGCTTGTTCGCCCGATACAGCATGTCCGCGTATTCGTCGATACCCAGCTTCGGGACAGTGACCTCCGTGTACTGCTCGAGCTGTAGCCGAAGCCATTCGTTGCGCATCGCGCGCTCGACCAGCTCGGAGCGGTTCATGCCGGCGGCACGTGCCTGGGCGTCGATCCCTGCAAGGACGTCCGAATCGATCGTGACGGACATCTTCTCTTTGGCCATACGATCACCCTACCGTTCATCCGACCGAAGGTAGGACTTTGGCGCCTCAGGCCTCGCGGCGCCGGACCATCTCGGTGATCCAGACCGGGGCGAAGGGCGAGGTGCAGCCCTTGGACACCGGGTAGTCGGCCAGGACCTGCAGTTTCTCGCCGATCGCGAGGGCGCGGTCGCGGCGGGTCGCGTCCTCGATGCCGATGGTCGCGAGGGTCTCGTTCATCGCCCACTGCAGCTTCGGCTCCGCGTCGCGCATGTCGCGCTCGATGAGGTCGAGCAGGGCGTCGCGGTCGAGGTCGCCCGTCGTCACGACGTGCGTGGTGAGGTTCCAGGCCGCGGCGCGCACGCGGGGATCCGCGTCGGCCCACCAGCGTATCCGCAGTTCATCGACGTACGCCGACTTCCTCACCAGATAGCTCAGCAGCCAGTCGTGCGCCTTGTCGCTGCGCGTCGTGCGCAGCATCGTGTCCAGCTCGTCCGCGGTGAACTGCTTCGGCTTGACGATGAGCAGCGCGACGAGCTGCCCGGCGACGTCGCCGGAGTCCCAGAGCTCGCCTGCCAGCTCGCGGTCGGTGCCGATCGACGTGGCGAGCGCGCGCAGCTTCGTCAGGTTCACGCCATGCGCGTCGCCGCGCCGCTCGTTGACCGCCCGCGCCTTCGGATCCTCCAGCGCCGCCAGCTGGGCGAGCACTTCTTCGAGGGTCATTCGCTACTGCTGCCCCCGGCGGGACATTCCCAGGTCGCGACGGTAGATCTCCGGGACTCGACAGCGGCCGGAAGCGCCGTCGGACCCGAGATCCACGAGGCCCACCTCGGCCGCCAAAGCGACGAGGTCGGAGTCGAGAGCCGAGATGTCGCTGCGATCGAAGGGCGTCTCGGTGATCCGGCTCAACGTTCGTAGTACCTCGTCGAGCTCCGGGAACTCCTCCTGCAACGCCTCGACGGCGGAACTGCTCACCGTGTCCAACGCGTTCATCAACATCTTGGGTCGAATGAGGGCGCGAGAGAACGGGCTCGTGAGTTCTAGATCGCGCTCCCGGGCGGTGGCCTCCATGAACAGCTTGATCAAGTGGCGCGGAGAATGATCACCGTTGGCGTCGGCGAGACGCGACCACACCCACCTATCGGTGAACGCCGTCTTACCGCCTGCCATCCGCTCGCCGACGAGCGTCCGCCACACCATCGCGACCACGTCGTCCGGCCAATATTCGATCGCCGTCGATTCCGGATCGAACCGGTTCGTGGTTCCGGGCGGGTTCAACTCGTCCGCGAGCTGCGCTTGTGCGTACTCACGGAAGTCTGCGGATCGCCATGCCTGCCGGATGACGATCCGCAGATAGTCGCTCAGGTCTTTCCAGACCAGCACCGCGGCCTCGGCACGCAGGTGGCTCTTGTTCGGGAATGTGAGTTCACGGAACACGTCTTCACGGATGAAGACCTTGGTTCGCATGTTCACCAACTCGCGCCCGACGTCGTTAACGAGAACCATCAAACCGGTCACGGCGGCGCTGCGCAGCGCCCGATTCGTTCCGAAGCCGGTGTCCAGCGCGTCGAACAGGAGCGAGACCGGTGCCTGCTCCCGATCAATGCCCGTGAGCCACTGACGAAGAACGACACCGTGATCTGTCACCGACAGCAGCACACGCACGTCCGCGAGCAGGTCACCCTGTTCGTACTCGGCAGCCGGTGCGACCAATCCGTCGACACTTCGCGGCGGCGGTGCCGCTCGCTTCTGCACCATCACGAGACCGATCAGGGCCATCCATACGTGGGACCAGGTGTAGCGCTCGCCGTCGATCTGCCCGGCGATCGTCTCGTAGAACGTCGGGGATACCTGCCACGACCTATCGTCACTCGTCAGACCCGACGGGCTCGTCACCGCCACGGCGGAGGCGCCGGCCTGTGTCAGCAACTGACGGAAGACCAACGTCTTTCCCGTCCCCTTACGCCCGATCACCAAAGGGGTTCTCGGGTTGAGTGCCGCATTCACCTCCGCGGTGCCGACGAAGGTCTCCCGAACCGCCTCGGGAGTCTGCCGCTCGGCGGTCTCACCCGCGAACTCCAGGGAGTCGAGAATCTCGGTCTTCGTCGCCACCCCGCTAGAGGGATTCGCCGGCGCCGCCACCTCCGGGCCGCCGCCTACCAGACCCGCGATCCAGCCTGCAATCGCCTCGTAGGCAGCAGTCGACGTCTGCTCGGACACACGATCGGCGGTAGCGGTCGTTTCGTTGTAACCGACGACCTGGACGATCTCTTCGACGGGGAACGGCCTTGCCCCTTCCGGATCCCGGGCCGGGGCGATCCATTCGGTAACCCAGTCCATTGCGCGGTCCTCCAGCAGGAGCCGTGCCTCCGGCGTGGCAGGGAGCGGGGAGACCACGAATCGGGGTTCGGGCGTGAGCGACCGTCCATCGGCGCCGTTACGCTCAGTCCGTGCCCCGAGGATCGCCTTCGTGAGCAGGCCAGTTCCTTCCTTCGCCTGCGGGTGCGGGTAGAAGGTGATGATCGCCAGGTCAGAGACGTCGAACAGGAGCGGGGCCGCTATCGGGCTGATCCCTGTACGGGAGTCGATCAGAATCGCGTCAGGGCGCACCTCCAGCGGGAGTGCACGGATAGCTGCGAGCAACTCACGCAGCGGGTTGTACTCCTCTCGATACCACGCAGACGGGTCCAGCACCGCCAGATCCCGCGCGTATGCCGCGGAGGGGCGCCCGGCAGGAAGAAGCAGCAGATCATGACTGTCTGTAACCCTGATGAAGTGGTCTTCGATGTTCTGCGGCACAGACTCGTCGATGTCGATCTGGTTCAGAAGCGGAACGACACCGTGCCGACCATCCACACGGTCGCCAACTCCCATGATCGAGGCGAGCCCCGGTGCTTCGAGGTCCATGTCGATGCATAACACCGACAGCCCCTGTGTGCACAGCGCGAATGCCGTGTGCACAAGGGCGGTGGATCGTCCCACCCCGCCTCTCAACGAGTAGAACGTAGCTACGACCGGCGGATCGAGCGCATCTTCCTCAAGCGACGGAAGCCGCACGGTGATCGTGTCCCGATGGTGGACACTCGCAAGAGCTTCGGGCCACAGCGGGACAGGCTCCAACGCCGCCGGATCAACCGGCGGGAAGTCTCTGGCCTCGTCGGGCGTACCGAGCCACAGGTGCGCGACATCGTCATCATTGACGATCGTCAGTACCCGTCTCCGGCGTTCGGCCGCTGTCTGACCTGCGAACTGCGCGGACACCACTCGGATCCTGAATCCCGCGAACGGATCGTCGTCCACCAGCACCGTCGCCCCCGGGTACGCCCGTATCAAGGCGGATTCGATGGCGACACGGGTATCACCGATGGGTTCCGCACTCATTGGCCCCTCCTCTTTCGACGGTACGCAGCGCGACCGATGGCTCGCTCCGCTCGCTTGCGCAGGAAGCCCGCAAGACGAGCTGCGTCCTTGACAGTGTCGCTCGTGTACCCTTCCGGCAGCCCGACCTGATAGCGCAACGCGACGTCTCTGGTGTCAACGATAAACCGCAGAGGCTCCGGAAGCCGGTCCCGTCCGATCCCCGCACCACTGATCAGCACCATGAGGTCGTGGGTCAACTTCGGATTCGACCGGTGCTTGTCTACGTAGAGTGCCTTTGCGAAGCACTCTGCTGCGAAGCCGTGGAGGTAGATCTCCATCACTTCGCGTCCGTGCTGCGCCAGCATCGCCGCGTCCTCGCTGCGCTCGAGACCGACTTCGTGCCATTCCTCGACCGTCGCCGGATCAACCATCGCCACGCGGCCAGTGTGTCAGACGCCACCGACACTCCCGGACGATCCGCGGACGCGCTGGTAGCGGTGCCCTCCGTGAGGCGCTCTGGGGCGCAGGGGAGGTGAGCTGTCGACGATCGAGCGGCGTGGCCGGCAACCTGAGCACCATGAGCATGCGCCGGTCACATTTCCATGACCCGCGGCATGATGTCGTACGTGATCCGCTTGAGATCGTCCAGGGTCTTCGAGGTCGGCACGTCGCGGAACGGGGGCCACAGCAGCGGCATCGTCATTCCGGCCTCGCGGTACCTCTTGAGCATGTCCTCGATCTGCTGCGCCGTACCGGCGAGCAGATTGGTCACCTTTCCGGCCGGTCGCATATCGGTCGGCTCGTCGGTGATCACGAAGAAGATCATGCTGCACACGTCGAAACCGTCGGGCAACGGCCTTCCGAGTTCATGGAGTTCGCGTTCGATCTCCCCGCGCCATCGAGCGATGTCCTCCGGGGTGTCCTGAATGCCGATCCAGCCCTGCAAACCGTACTTGGCGATACGCCTCGCCGATCGTCTCGGATCCTTCAGCCCGGAGAAGTAGATCGGCGGGCCGGGCTTCTGCAGTGGGTGATGCCCGAATCCGGACGGCCCGAAATCCGCGAATTCTCCGTGGTACTCGAACAGGTCGTTGGTCCAGATCCCCTGCATGATCTCGATCGTCTCGCGGACGTGCCCGTGCCGCCGTGCGAACAGGTGGCCCACGCTACAGGCGTCGAACTCCTCCGGCATCCACCCCGAACCGACACCGACATTCAGGCGGCCGTCCGACAGATGATCCTGGGTGGCCAATTCCGCGGCCAGGACGGCCGGCGACCGGTACGGGGTATCGATGATGCTCATCCCGAGCCGGATCCTGCTCGTCTTCGCCGCGAGCCACGGGATCAGCGGCATGCCCTGGAACCACTTGCCCCGCGCGATCACGGGCAGCGCGTTCGGGAAATCGGTCATCATCCCGAACGGGTACTGGAGCCCGGCACTGTCGGAGACCTCGGGAACGCATACCCGGTCCAGGGTCCACAACGAATCGAAATCCAGTGACTCCGCGAGCAGTGCGAGATCTTCGATCTCGCGGAGGCTCACCTCGTCCCGAAAGGTCGGTAGATACAACGCCAGCTTCATGACCGCCTCCTACGATGCCCGGGGCTCGCTGCCCTCGACTTCTTCTCGCCCACCCTGCCGCCGCAGCCTCAACACGGGCTGGCGGCTCCATCAATTCGTCATCAACGCCGATTCGACACCGCCGCAACGCGAAACCGGCGCCGTAGCGTGAAAACCGTCACCGAGGGAAGGACCGTGATGACGGAGGACATCTGGACACCGGCACCGGAGCGCATCGCGGGGTCGCCGCTCCGTGAATACATGGATTGGCTCCAGGCGCGCGCGGAGCGCGAATTCGAGAACCACGACGACCTCTGGGCGTGGTCGATAGCGAATCTCGACCGATTCTGGGAGTCGATCGTCGACCATTTCGGTATCGAATTCAGCACCCCGTGGACGCGGGTCCGTACCACCGATCCGATGCCGCACACCCGCTGGTTCACCGGCGGGCGGCTGAACTGGGCGCAGTACCTGCTGGCCGCCGGCGACGGCGACGCGCCCGCCCTGCTGTGCCTCGACGAGAGCGATGCACAGCCCCGCACCGTCACCTTCGACGAGCTGCGGCGCACCGTGGCCGCCGCGGCCGGATGGTTGCGCCGATCCGGTGTCCGGGCCGGCGACCGCGTCTGCGCCTACCTCCCGAACACCGAGCACGCGGTCATCGGATGCCTGGCGAGCGCCGCGGTCGGCGCGGTCTGGTCGTGCTGCCCTAGCGACTTCGGGGTCGACGGTGCCGTGAGCCGGTTCGCGCAGCTGGAACCCACAGTGCTGATCGTCGCACCCGGCTATCGCTGGAACGGCCGCTGGGTCGATCGCACCGACGTCGTCGCGCGCCTCCGCACAGAACTGCCCACGGTCCGGCACGTGGTCGAGGTCGACTCCACCGCGGACGGCGGCCCGGCGGCCGCGACGGCGTGGACGGATGTCGTCGGCGAGGCAGCCGACGCCGAGTTCGCCCAGGTCGAGTTCTCCCACCCGCTGTGGGTGCTCTTCACCTCGGGCACCACGGGCGCCCCGAAGGGTCTCGTCCACGGGCACGGCGGAATCACCGTCGAGGGCGCCAAGTGGACCGGCCTCTACGCGGGCCTGCGGCCCGGCGACCGCCTGCTCACCGTGACCTCCACCGGCTGGGCACTGTGGAACATGCAGCTCGGCGCACTGGCCCGCGGCGCCACCGTCGTGCTGTACGGCGGCAGCCCGACCCACCGCGCTGCCGGCATCTGGGATCTCGCCGACCGGGCTGCCGCGGACGTGATGCTGGTGGGAGCAGGCGCGGTCACCGCGTCCTGCGGCGCCGCGGTCCCGCGCCTGCAGCGACTCCGGCACGTGATGGTCACCGGTTCAGCGCTGCCGCGCAGCGGCTATCGCTGGATCAGGGACCACGTCGGAGCGCACATCAGGATCGACTCGACGAGTGGCGGCACCGACATCTGCGGCTCGTTCGTCGGAGGCAACGAGTACGCGCCCGTCCGGCCCGGCCGCATCGGGGGCCGGCTCGCCGGCGTCGACTGCCGCGCCGTCGACGACGCCGGAGACACCGTCGTGGACACGGTCGGTGAGCTCGTCGTCGCGTCCCCCATGCCGTCCATGCCGCTGTCCGTCTGGGGAGACGCCGACGGTTCCCGCTACGCCGGCAGCTACTTCGAATCCTCTCCGGGCCTGTGGCGCCACGGCGACTGGATCACCGTGCACAGCGACGGCGGCATCACCATCCACGGTCGATCCGACTCGACCCTCAATCGGCACGGCGTCCGGCTGGGCAGCACCGAGTTCTACGAGGTGCTCGAGGCGATGCCCGAGGTCGACGAGGCCCTCGTCGTCGGCGTCGACCTCCCCGACGACGAGTACTGGCTCGGGCTCTTCGTCGTCCCGGCCGCCGGGCGCGACGTGACCGACTCGCTGCGTACGCGGATCACCGGGCTCCTGCGGTCCCGGCTCTCCCCCCGCCATGTGCCGGACGAGATCATCGCCGCTCCTCGCGTGCCGCACACCCTGAGCGGGAAGAAGATGGAGGTACCCGTCAAGAAGTTGCTCATGGGCATGCGCCTCGAGAGTGCGGCGAACTTCGCCGCCACCGACGATCCGGAGGCCCTGCTGTGGTTCGCCCGGTTCGCTGAGAGCCGGGCCGGTTCCGGTGCGCGGTGAGCAGGAAAACTGTTCGGCGACAGTGATTCCGGTGCTAGCATCGAGCGCGTGACAGCGGACGCCAGCTCCCAGTCCGTGCTCCTCGTCGAGGACGACAGCCGGGTTCGCACCGTCGTGTCGTGGCAGCTCGAAGCCGACGGCTATATCGTGCGCGAGGCGGGGGACGGCAACACCGCGATGCGCCTGCTCGCGGCGCACGAGTTCGATCTGCTCGTGCTCGACCTCTCGCTTCCCGGACTCACCGGGCTCGACATTCTCCGTCGGCTCCGCACGGGAGAGAACGACATCCCCGTCGTCGTGCTGTCCGGCCGGAACAGTGAGGGGGATCGGATACTCGGTCTCGACCTCGGAGCCGACGACTACCTCGTGAAACCGTTCTCGACCGGCGAACTCGCCGCGCGCGTCCGATCGGTACTGCGCCGGTCCGGTCATCGCCGGGCGCCGGCCCCGTTCACCGTCGACGTGGCGGCAACCGGCCTCCACATCGACGGTGCCGCCCGCCAGGTCACGATCGACGGCAAGCCCGTCCACCTGACCGCCCGCGAGTTCGACCTGCTGGTCTTCCTCGCCGAACATCCGCGACGGGTCTATTCGCGCGCACAGCTCCTCGAACTCGTGTGGTCCAGTTCGTCGGGGTGGCAGAGCGAGGCGACCGTGACCGAACACATGCACCGCTTGCGGCACAAGCTCGGCGCCGACTTCATCGTCACCGTCCGGGGTGTCGGATACCGCTGGGCGCCATGACCATCGCACAGTCGCGTCTGTCCGACGCCGACGTCACCGCGCTCCTCGACGGGCAGAGCCGCCTTCTCGAACAACTCGCGCTCGGCGCGGAACTGCCGGGGGTCCTCGCCGGGATCGCGTCCACGCTCGAGGAGTTGCTCCCGGGGAGTCACTGCTCGATCCTGCTCGCCGATACCGAACGCGGCACGCTGCACCACGGAGCCGCGCCGACGCTGCCGCGGGCGTTCGCGGAGGGGATCGACGGTCTCGTGATCGGCCCCGACGCCGGGTCCTGCGGAACCGCGGCGCACCTGGTGAGGCCGGTCGTCGCGGTCGACGTCGACACCGATCCCCGCTGGGAGCGATTCCGGGCGCTGGCTGCGGCGCACGGGCTCCGGGCGTGCTGGTCCACACCGATCACCGGACGATCCGGGCTGTCCGGAACGTTCGCCGTCTACCATCGTGCACCGCATGTCCCGACCCGGCGCGAGACGCTGCTGGTGCACCGGCTCACCCACCTGACGTCGGTGGCGATCGACTACGACGCCGCTGAGGCGGCGCGCCGGGGCCGCGCCGAGGCCGACATCGCCCGCTCCGCAGCGGAATCCGCCAGCCGCGCCAAGACCGACTTCCTCACCGCGCTCAGCCACGAGCTGCGTACCCCGCTGCAGACGATCACCGGCTTCGCCGAACTGCTCCGCACACTGGACCTCACGGCCACCCGCCGCACCGAGGCGCTGGGCCACATCGAGGCGGCCGCCGGGCACATCCTCGAGATGGTCGACGAGGTCCTCGACATCGCTCGGATCGAGTCCAAGACACTGCTTCTCGACACCACCGACTTCCCCCTCGACTCCGTGCTGTCCGCCGTCACCGGGATGACCGAACCGATGGCGGATGCGGAGCGGGTCACCGTCACCGTCGTGCACCGCGGGGAGCCGGCCGTCGTCCGGGCGGACGAACGCCGCTGCCGGCAGGTGCTTCTCAACCTCGTGACCAACGCCATCCGCTACAACCGCCCCGGCGGCACGGTCACCGTCACGTACGACACGAGCGAGGCGGAGGCCGTGATCGCGGTGAGCGACTCCGGTCACGGCATACCTCCCGACCTCATCACCCGGATCTTCGTGCCGTTCGACCGGATCGGCGCGGAATCGGAGGAGGGGGTCGGGCTCGGGCTTCCGCTGGCCCGAGGGCTCGCGGAAGCCATGCGCGGGACGCTGCGGATCCAGAGCACCGTCGGGGAGGGCACCCTCGCGACCCTGACGCTGCCGCTGGCCCCGCAGCAGTCCCGGTCATGCCCTACTGCACGCTGAACCCGCCGTCGATGGTGAGCATGGAACCCGTCGCCCAGCGCGACTCGCCGCAGGCCAGGAACATGGTCGCGTTCGCGACGTCGTCCGCCGTGCCGAGTTCGGGCCACGGCGTCTTGGCGTGCAGCGCCGCGTTCAACTCCGGATCGTCCAGGAACGGCCGGACCATGGCAGTCGCGAGGTAGCCCGGGCACACGGCGTTGATGTTGATGCGTTCGGCCGCGAAGTCCACCGCGAGCTGCCGCGTGAGATTGACGACGGCGCCCTTGGCAGTGCAGTATCCGGGCTCCGCCGCGAGGCCGACCAGACCACCGATCGACGCGATGTTGACGATGCGGCCGCGCGCGCCCTCCACCGGTTCCTGCGTGAGCATCTGCCGGATGGCGAACTTGCTCCCCAGCCACACGCTCTTGGCGTTGACCCGCATCGTGCGGTCGAACTCCTCCTCGGTCTCGTCGACGATCGTCTTGAGCCCGGTGAAGATCCCGGCGTTGTTCACCATCACGTCGATGCGGCCGAAAGCATCGACCGCGGCGGAGATCAGGTTCTCCATCGCGGCGTAGTCCCCCGCGTCGGTCTCGACGTAGAGGGACTTCCCACCGCTGTTCGCGATGACCTGGTCGGTCGTGATGTGCCCGTCCTCCTCGTATCCCCCGGCGAGGGCTTCGCGGCGGATGTCCGAGCAGACCACGGTGGCTCCCTCGGCAGCGGCCGCGACGGCGATCGCACGGCCGTTCCCGGAACTGGACCCGGTGACGACCACTACTCGATTGTCAAGCCTGCTTCCCATGAGAAATCCTTTCGATCTGTAAAAAAGAGATGAAATGGTGGGTAGGTCACGCGAGATGTTCGACGAACCAGTCCCGCGCCGTTCCACTGGACTCCGCGAATCCGTTGGTGTAGATATCGAAATGTCCGCCCTCCTGGATTTCCAGACGCTTGGGTGAACGAGCGCGCTCGAACGCCTCAATGGCGAGGTCGGTAGGCGTGAGAACATCGCCGGCTGCCGGCATCAGCAGCAGCGGGGTGGGACTGATCCGCTCGATGAAGTCAGTGGGAACGTAATCACCGAGCATCTCGACGCTGCGCAGCGTCACCTCGTTCCTCCAATTCGGAGCGGATTTCGCGCTCTCCGTGAACCACTGGTACGAGTCGGGCGTCGGGAGCGCCGAGGGGGCGAGCGGGTCCTCGTCGATCACGGGCACCATCGCGGGTGCCTCTCCCGCGTACCGTGCGGCCCGGTCGGCGTCGAACTGCTCGCGGAAGCCTGCGAGGAAGTCGGGCCGGACCAGCCGCCGCAGGTTCTGGAAGCCGTCCACCAGCGGCCCCTGGCTCACGACCGCCTTGACCCGGCGGTCGATCGCGGCCACGACCAGCACGTGCCCGCCCGAGAAGCTGGTTCCCCACACGCCGATCCGGTCGCGATCGACCGTGTCGAGGGTGCGCGCATAGGTGATCGCATTGCGATAGTCGGCGATCTGGCCCCACGGATCGATCTCCTGACGCGGCTGCCCGTCGCTGTCCCCGAGGTTGCGGAAATCGAACACCAGGACGTTCAGGCCCGCGGCGGAGAACACCTCGGCGTACCTGTCCAGATACTGTTCCTTCACTGCGGAGAACCCGTGCGCCATGACGATGGTCGGGCGCGCGGACCTATCCGAGACCCCGTCGTAGAACCATCCCCGAACAGTGACGCCTTCCGAATCGAATTCGACATCCCGACGTTGCATGATTGATTCCTTCATTCTCGTGACTGCGATGAGCCCGAGCCTTTCCCAGTACCAGGGAGCAGCGGGGCGTGATTCGATCATGCTGGAATCGAGGAGCCGCGGATTGAAGATGAGCGCCACGTTGTAGAACGGGCGGGTCAGGTTTCTTCCGACGTTTACGAGGAATGCGCCGCCCGGAAATCGCTCGGGGAGCATCCGTAGGTGGCCTTGAATGTTCTGCTGAGATGGCTCGCGTCGGAGAAGCCCCACTTGCTCGCGATCGCGGCGACCGGACTGGTGGTGTTCACCAGGTCGCCACGGGCGTGCACGAGACGCCGGATCCTGATCACGTCGCACACGGACTGCCCGGAGGAGTTGAACACCCGGTTCACCGTGCGGACCGACACGCTGTGCGCCTGCGCGATCGACCCGGGCGACAGATGCTTGTCCAACAGGTGACTCTCGATGTAGCGCCCCATGGCCTCGCGCAGTGCGACGCCGGCCGGGGCCGCGTGTTCCGGGGAATCCGGGCGCAGCGCGCCGACCAGGAGCTCGAGGGTCGCGTTCCGTGCAGCGGTGAGCGCCGACCGGCTGAGCAGCGGCAGGCTCTCGCTGAGCACTTCGAGGTACGAGACGAGCAGCCGGGTGGAAGCGGAGCCGCGCGCCAACGTGGCGCCGGACTTCGCCCAGGCGGACGCTCCGCACTCGTCGATCGCCGCGCGCGGAATGATCAGGCTCCGTTTCGACAGGCTCTGCCACACGGTGAACGACGCGGGCCGGGCACTGTCCCACGCGAGCATGTCGCCCTTCGACATCTCGGCCGTGATCCCGTTCTGGCTGACCGTCTCGCGTCCGCCACGGTTCATCAGGACGATGAAGTAGTCACCGTCGGTCGCGGCGATCTGGCGCCGGTTCCTGGTCCCAGACGAGGGATCGCACTCGCAGTCGACCAGCGCGAGATCGTCGATCCACCATCGCTTGATCGACGCCTCGAAGGGCATCGCCGCCTGGTCGGAGAGCTGCGTGGACCACGGCAGATGGGTTTCGGACAGGACAGTCTGCCACTGCTCGCCACTGCCATGCACTGCGAACTCATCGTTACGATCGCGCATTTCCGGAGCGACTCCTCGTCTGTGCCACGCATCGACGCGTCACCGTCGTACCAGGAGCAGGACCTCTCCCAGGGTACGTACAAGGGTCCCCGGTCGCGGCACAGAACGCATGAACATGCGGGCCACAGACGTGAACTACCGTGCCATCAGGCCTGCGACTCCTGGGCCTCCTGCGCCGGACGGACCGCGGGCAGCGGGAGCAGCAGCTGGCCGGGGGCACCGGCGGGGACGGCCGGGGACTTCGGCGCCGTCGGCGCGATGCGCTGGTACCCGGTGCCCTGCGCGGGGCGCGGGTCCGCCTCGCCCTTGTTCGGCCACAGCGCCGCGGCGCGCTCGGCCTGCGCCGCGATCGACAGCGACGGGTTGACGCCGAGGTTGGCGGAGATGGCGGCACCGTCGACGACGAACAGCGACGGGTAGTTGTGGATGCGGTGGTAGGGGTCGATGACGCCCGTCTCGGGGGTGTCCGAGATCGCCGCGCCGCCGAGGAAGTGCGCCGTCATCGGGACGTTGAAGATGTCGCCCCAGGTGCCGCCGGCGACGCCGTTCAGCTTCTCCGCGCCGATCCGCGCGGCCTCGTTGCCCGCGGGGATCCACGTGGGGTTCGGCGCGCCGTGGCCCTGCTTGGAGACCATCCGCCGCTTCTTCGAGCCGGGGATCTTCTTGGTGTACGTGGTGATCGAGTTGTCGAGGCTCTGCATCACCAGCAGGATCAGCACGCGCTGGCCCCAGTTCTTCTGGGTGAGCAGCAGCTTCAGGTCGGACGGCTTCTTCGCGAGGCCCTTGACGAACCCCGACAGCCGGGTGCGACCCGCGCCACCGTCGACCAGGAGGGTCTGGAGGAGGCCCATGGCGTTGCGGCCCGGCCCGTAACGGACGGGCTCGATGTGGGTGTCGGGGGTCGGGTAGAAGGAGCTGGTGATCGCGACGCCCTGCGAGAGGTCCTGATCCGGGTCGGCCTGCACACGGGCCGAACCGAGGATCGACTCGGAGTTCGTGCGGGTCAGGACGCCGAGCCGGTCCGAGAGCTTCGGCAGCGCGCCGGTGTCCTTGAGCGAGTGCAGCAGGGTCTGCGTTCCCCAGGTGCCGGCCGCGAAGACCACGTTGTCGGCGGTGTAGACGGTCCGGTTCTTGCGCGCGACCGCACCGGTGCGCACCGTCGACACCTCCCAGACGCCCTTGCGCCCCTCGCGCAGCCCGGTCACCGTCGTCATCGGGATGAACCGCGCACCGCCGGCCTCGGCGAGGTGGATGTAGTTCTTCATCAGCGTGTTCTTCGCCCCGACGCGGCAGCCCGACATGCACTGACCGCACTCGGTGCAGCCCGTGCGGGCGGGCCCGGCGCCGCCGAAGAACGGGTCGGCATCGGTGCGGCCGGGCTGGTTGAAGTACACGCCGACCGGCGTCGCGGTGAAGGTGTCCGCGACGCCCATCTCCTCCGCGATCTGCTTGATCACCCGGTCCGACGGGGTCTCATGCGGGTTCTTGACCACGCCCAGCATGCGCCGAGCCTGGTCGTAGTACGGCGTGAGCTCGTCGTCCCAGTCGGTGATGTGCCGCCACTGCGGGTCGTTGAAGAACGGCGCCGGCGGCTTGTAGAGCGTGTTGGCGTAGTTCAGCGAGCCGCCACCCACGCCCGCTCCGGCGAGGACGACGGCGTCATTGAGCAGGTGGATCCGCTGAATGCCGTACAGGCCCAGCTTCGGCGCCCAGACGAACTTCTTGAGGTTCCACGTCGACTCGGCGAAGTCCTCGTCCTCGAACCGCTGGCCGGCCTCGAGCACGCCGACGCGATATCCCTTCTCGGTCAGGCGCAGCGCCGTGACGCTTCCGCCGAACCCGGAGCCGATCACGAGCACGTCGAAGTGATCGCCCGACTTCTGCTTGACTGCCTTGGCCATCTGGCACCCCTCACCCGTCCGCGACGGACAGCTATCACCGGGTCGCGCGGCTGACGCGCCCTACTGACGGGTAACGTTACTACTAAATCTCACTCAATACAGGCCTCAAGGTCAGTAAGCGACGTTGAGCCCGACCTTCTGGAACTCCTTGAGCTCGCTGTACCCGGCCTTCGCCATCGACCGCCGCAGGCCGCCGACCAGGTTCAGCTGGCCGTTGGGCTCCGTCGACGGCCCGGTGAGGATGGTGCGCAACGACGGCGCGGCACCGGTGGGCGCCTCCTCGCCGGCGTCGAGCCCACCGAGCTGCGCGGGCGCGACCGCGCCGCGCGGCATCGACGGGTGCGCCGCCACCGACGGCCAGTACCAGCCCTGACCCGGTGCCTCCGCGGCGATCGCCAGCGGCGCGCCCAGCATCGTGGCGTCCGCGCCGCACGCGATCGCGCGGGCCACGTCGCCGGAGCTGTAGATGTCGCCGTCGGCGATCACGTGGACGTACCGGCCACCGGTCTCGTCGAGGTAGTCCCGACGGGCCGCCGCCGCGTCCGCGATCGCCGTCGCCATCGGGACGCCGATGCCGAGCACCTCGCGCGTGGTGGTGGCGCCCTCCGCCGAGCCGTAGCCGACGATGACGCCCGCCGCGCCCGTGCGCATCAGGTGCAGTGCGGTGCGGTGATCGCTCACGCCGCCGGCGACCACCGGCACATCCAGATCACCGATGAAGGTCTTGAGGTTGAGCGGCTCGCCCGCCGAGCCCTCGGCCGAGACGTGCTCGGCGGAGATGATCGTGCCGTGGATCACCAGAAGGTCGATACCGGCCTTGACCAGCACCGGCGTCAGCTCGCGGGCGCGCTGCGGCGAGACCCGCACCGCCACCGTCACCCCGGCGTCCCGCACCCGGCCGACGGCCGCGGCCAGCAGCTCCGGGTCGAGCGGCGCGGCGTGCAGCTCCTGCAGGCGGCGGATGGCCGCGATGCCGGTGATGTCGCCCGCGGCCAGCTCGACAACCTGCTCGAGCTGGGCCTCCGCGTCGCGATGCCGGGAGAACAGGCCCTCCGCGTTGAGCACACCCAGACCGCCCAGCTTGCCGAGCTCGATCGCGAAGTCCGGCGAGCCGATCGCATCCGTGGGGTGCGAGAGGATCGGGGTGTCGAAGCGGTACGCGTCGAGCTGCCAGGCCGTTGACACCTCCTTCGAGGAGCGGGTACGCCGCGACGGGACGATGTTCACGTCCTGCAGCTCGTAGGTGCGCCGGGCCGTGCGGCCCATGCCGATCTCAACCATGTCGCGCAACGCGCTCAGTCCTTCCGATTCCGGAGCCTGCGCCCCGAATGTGCCTGGTCAGCGGGTGTCTAGCGCGTGGTGTAGTTCGGCGCCTCGACCGTCATCGTGATGTCGTGCGGATGCGATTCTTTCAGACCCGCTGCGGTGATCTGCACGAACTGGGCACGGTTGAGGTCCGCGATGGTCTGGCTGCCGGTGTAGCCCATGGCCGCGCGGAGGCCGCCCGTGAGCTGATGGATCACCGAGCTGAGCGGGCCGCGGAAGGGCACGCGGCCCTCGATGCCCTCGGGGACCAGCTTGTCCTCGGAGAGCACGTCGTCCTGGAAGTAGCGGTCCTTGGAGTAGGACTTGCCCTGGCCGCGGCCCTGCATGGCGCCGAGGCTGCCCATGCCGCGGTAGCTCTTGAACTGCTTCCCGCCGACGAGGATCAGCTCCCCCGGCGACTCGGCGGTGCCGGCGAGCAGCGAGCCGAGCATCGCGGTCGACGCGCCGGCCGCGAGGGCCTTCGCCACGTCGCCCGAGAACTGCAGGCCTCCGTCGGCGATGACGGGGACGCCGGCCGGCGCGCAGGCCGCCGTCGCCTCGAGGATGGCGGTGATCTGGGGGGCGCCGACGCCCGCGACCACGCGGGTGGTGCAGATCGAGCCGGGGCCGACGCCCACCTTGACGCCGTCGACGCCGGCCGCCACCAGCGCCGCCGCACCGCTGCGGGTCGCGACGTTGCCGCCGATCAGCTGCACGTCGTTGCCGATCTCGTGCTTGAGCTTCTCGATCATGTTGAGCACGCCGCTCGAGTGGCCGTGCGCCGAATCGACGACCAGCACGTCGACGCCGGCATCGCGCAGCGCCATCGCGCGCTCCCACGCCTCGTCGCCCGCGCCCACCGCGGCACCGACGAGGAGGCGGCCGTCGGAGTCCTTCGTGGCGTTCGGGTGCTGCTCGGTCTTGACGAAGTCCTTGACCGTGATCAGACCGGTCAGCCGGCCGCTGCCGTCGACGATCGGGAGCTTCTCGATCTTGTGCCGCCGGAGCAGGCCCAGCGCGGCCTCGGCCGTGACGCCCTCCTGCGCGGTGATCAGCGGCGCCTTGGTCATGACCTCGGCGACGGGGCGGTCCAGGTCCACCTCGAAGCGCATGTCACGGTTGGTGATGATGCCGACGAGGGTGCCCTTCTCGTCGGTCACGGGCAGGCCGGAGATGCGGAACCGGGCGCACATCTCGTCGACCTCGCGGAGCGTGTTCGACGGGCTGCAGGTGACCGGATCGGTGACCATCCCGGCCTCGGAGCGCTTGACCGTCTCGACCTGCTGCGCCTGCGCCTCGATCGAGAGGTTCCGGTGCAGCACGCCCATGCCGCCGTTGCGGGCCATCGCGATGGCCATCCGGGATTCGGTGACGGTGTCCATGGCGGAGCTGATGAGCGGAACCTTCAGCGAGATCTCGCGGGTGAGCCTGGTCGAGATGTCGACCCCGGACGGGATCACGTCGGAAGCGGCGGGAACGAGGAGCACGTCGTCGAAGGTGAGACCGAGCATCGCGACCTTGGCGGGGTCGTCGCCCCCGATGAAAACGTTGCCGGATGCGGGCGCGGAAGATGCGGAGCGCGTCATGTATCCATGGTACGCGGCGGATTCCCGCGCCCGTACGGCGCGTGTGACTGGCCTTCCGCGGCCGGTACTGCGTACCGTGGAGGCGTGCGCAACAATCTTCCCCCCGGCCTCCCGCCGGACCCGTTCGCCGACGATCCGAGCGATCCCACGGCCGCTCTGGACTCACTCGACCCCGGCCAGCCCCTCGACCCCGCAGAGCGACTCGCGGTCGAGGAGGACCTGGCCGATCTCTCCGTGTACGAGGCACTCCTCGCGCACCGCGGCGTCCGCGGGCTCGTGATCTGCTGCGACGACTGCCAGGAGGACCACTACCACGACTGGGACATGCTGCGCGCGAACCTGCTGCAGCTGCTGGTCGACGGCACCGTCCGGCCGCACGAGCCGGCCTACGATCCCGCTCCCGACGCCTACGTCACCTGGGACTACTGTCGCGGCTACGCCGACGCGGCGATGAACCTCGCGGGCGAAGAGTAGGCGCAGGCGAGAAGCGGTCACCGAGCCGGCGCGCCCCGGACACGACGAAGGCCCCCACCGTGCGGTGGGGGCCTTCGTCGTCGAGTCATCCCGCCGGCGCGGGAAGCACGACCCCGCTCAGCGCGCGGCGTCCGTGGTCGTGACGGTGGTCGTCGTCGTCCGGGTCCGCGTCGTCGTGGTCGTCGGCTCCGTCGTGGTCGTCGGGACGGTGGTGGTCGTGGTGACGGTAGTGGTAGTCGTCGGCACCGTCGTCGTGGTGGTGGGCACCGTCGTCGTCGGCGTGGTGGGCCGCGGCGTCGTCGGGCGCGTGGTCGGCACCGTCGGCGTCGTCGGGATCGTGACCGTGGGCCCCGACGGCGTGGTCGGCACCGAGGGCGACGGCACCGTCGAGGTCGGCGGCGTCGAGGTGGGCAGGTCCGTGGACCCGACCGGCAGCCCGGCGAGCGCCTCCGCGGCGCGGATCCGATCCTCCAGCGCGGCGCGGTCCTTACCGTTCTTGACCTTCGCGGCCTGCTGCCGCGCGCTGGCGAGGGCGGCCTGCGCCTGCGCCTGATCGTTGGAGCCGATCGCCTTGGTCGCGCTCTCGAGCTGCGCCTTCGCCTCGGAGGTGGCGACGGTCTGCGAGGCCGCGTCCGAGAAGACCACCTCCTTGACGCTCCACAGCGCGCCGTCGCCGGGGCTCGCGGAGTTCACCAGCACCGTGCCGCCGCCGAGGAGCGCGACCGCCGCGGCCGCCGCACCGGCCACCAGGGTGAACCGGCGGCGGCGCGACGGGGCGTCGCCGATGGGCGTCGCCGCGTCGGCGTCGTCGCCCGACGGTGCCCCTCCCGCCGCGGGGGCCGGAGGAGGCATCGGACGGCCGGCCCGGGGCGGACCGAAGCCCCGCCCGCCACGGCCCGCCTCGGTGGCCGCGATCAGGTCGTCCAGAGAGGGCCCCGCGGTGATCGGGGTCGTCACGATCTCGTCACGCCAGTCCGCCAGGAGCGAGGCGAGGGCGAACTCCGCGTGGTCGGCGGTGTTCACGGCGCCGCCTGCGGCGAGCGCCTCGATCAGTTCGTCGTCGTGGCGGACCGCGGCCACGTCGACGGGCGCGCCGTCGTCGACGACGCGGTCGACGAAGCCGGTGTCATCGGCACCGATACCGCGCCGAGCGCCGGGGCGCATGGGTCGCATCGGGGGTCCCAGGCGGTGAGCGGCCGTGCGCTCGGGATCGCGCGGATCGAAGCGACCGTCGCCGTTGCCCCGCCTGTTGTCGTCATCAGCCATGTCGGTTCTCACCTTCTTTCGCGATCTGGTTCTTCAACTTGGTCAGCGCGCGGTGCTGCGCCACCCGGACGGCACCGGCGGTGCCGCCCACGGCCTCCGCGGTCTCCTCGGCCGAGAGGCCGACGACCACCCGGAGGATCAGGATCTCGCGCTGTTTGTCCGGGAGCGTGCTCAGCAGGCGGGCCATGTCACGGCTCGCCTCGGAGGCGAGCGCGTGACTTTCCGGTCCGCCGTCGAGCGACGCTCTCTCCGGAATCTCGTCGACGGGGTCGGATTTGTTACGCGAGGCGCTGCGGAAGCCGTCCGCGACCTTGTGCGCGGCGATGCCGTACACGAACGCCATGAACGGGCGTCCCTGGTCCTCGTAACGGGGCAGAGCCGTCATCACAGCCATGCACACCTCCTGCGCAAGATCCTCAGCCGACAGCGAATGCCGCTCGCCACCGCCGACCCGCGCGCGGCAGTACCGCACGACGAGCGGGCGGATGGTGTCGAGGACATCGGCGAGCGCAGACCGGTCACCGCGCGCTGCTTCGCGCACAGCCCCGTCGAGCTCCTCACCTGTCAGATTCATCGCCAGCCTGCATTCCGCCGTTACATCCCTGCCAGATCCGCACCGTCACGGATCCAATCCGCCTCCAGGGCAGCCGCGATCGTCGCCATGGCCGCCCTCTCCCCCTCTCCCGACGAGCCGGTCAAGATTCGTGCACCGGCCCACCTTAGTGGACTCAGCGCCGCGCCCGTGGCCACCTGGTAGGCCTTCGTGGCAAGTTCCTCGCCGCGTCCGCGGTCTCCGGACGCCATCGCCGCGGCCCCCGCGATGAGGAGGGTCTTGGCGTGATGACGAGGGCGCGCCTCCCCCGGATCGGCCTCCAACAGCGCCGTGACCGCCGCGGCCGCCCCGTCGGCATCGCCGGAGTAGACGGCGAGTTCCGCGGCGACCCAGTCGCGGCGCAGGCGCGCCCGGGGCACCGTCCACCAGGGGGCGGGTACCGCTCGGTCCGCGTCCACCGGCTCGGCCCCGTTCCCCTGGAGTTCGAGCCGCTCGTCGGCCCGCGCCAGCAGCCGAGCGCTCAGCGCATACCGCGTCCTTCCCAGGGCGTCCGCGGCGAGCCCCACCGTCGCGTCGACCGCCAGGGCCACCGTCAGATCCGATGCGGGTTCCTCCGAATGCGCGATCGCAAGCGACAGTGCCGCACCGTCGAACCCGCTCGCCGCGCGGTGGCGCCCGGACTGGCGCAGCATCGAAGCCTCCAGACAACGCGCCGCCGAGGCGAAGGGACCGTCGGCGATGCGCGCGGTGAGCGCTCGGGCGGCGGCGAACCGCCCGGACCCCGCGAGCGCCACGGCCCGCAACCACGCCCGCCCCGCGGGTCGATCGAGACACCCCGGCGGACCGCAGTCCGCCCCGAAAGCCCGGCGAAGGAGGTCCGCCGTGAGTGTGCCCGCGTGTCCGGTTTCCAAAGATTTAACCTTCCGTATTTTGCAGTAGCGACATTGATCCGAAGGCCACGTTCGGCGGCGCGGGTGTCGACGACGCGTACCTCGATTCCCGCATTCGGGCCTCCCGGGAAGGCTACATCGAAACGGCGTACGACAATACGAAACATGCCTCGACCTGCATGGTTCCACCGGTCGCGCCGGCGCCCGTGATCGCAATGCCGGACGCACGCCGCCGCCCCTTTGATGAACACGATGTTAATTCTCACTGTGATCGAATCCCCTCGGGGATTCCTCCGAACGGGTTGACCTTCGCCTAGCGAAATGCTTACGGTGAAGGCGCGAGAGGAACAAAGACGTTTCCACGCCCGCGAGCCCGCCGAGTGTTTGGAGAATGCGCATGCCTCAACCCAACGAACTGCCCGGTCCCAACACCGATTTCTGGGACTGGCAGATGCATGGCGTGTGCCGCGGCGTGGACAGCTCGGTCTTCTTCCATCCCGACGGAGAACGCGGCCGGGCCCGGGCGCAGCGGGAGCGGCGCGCCAAGGAACTGTGCCGTTCGTGCCCCGTCCTCACGCAGTGCCGCACGCACGCGCTCGCGGTCGCCGAGCCCTACGGCATCTGGGGCGGCCTGTCGGAATCGGAGCGCGCCGCCCTTACCTCGAAGGCGCGGGTCAAGCCGAGCCGCATCGCGGGCTGACCCGCGGAACGCCGAAGCGCCCCCGACCTCGGGTCGGGGGCGCTTTCGTACTTCGCGGTGGCGTCGAGCGCTAGTGCGCGTGGCCCGCGTGCGCGTCCGCGGGCTCCTCAGCCGGCTTGTCGACGACGGTGGCCTCGGTGGTGAGGATCATCCGCGCCACCGACGCGGCGTTCACCACGGCGCTGCGGGTGACCTTCACCGGGTCGATGACACCGTCGGCGATCAGGTCGCCGAAGGCCAGCGTCGCGGCGTTGAAGCCCTTGCCGGTCTCGGTCACCTGGTTGACGATGACCGCGCCGTCCTCGCCCGCGTTGGTGGCGATCCAGAACAGCGGGGCGGTCAGTGCGCGACGGAACGCGCGCACGCCCAGCTTGAAGTCGCCCTCGGCGCCGTCCTCGAGGTCGGCCAGCTGCGCGCTGACCTTGACCAGGGCGGTGCCGCCGCCGGAGACGATGCCCTCCTCGACCGCGGCGCGCGCGGCGGAGACGGCGTCCTCGACGCGGTGCTTGCGCTCCTTGAGCTCGGTCTCGGTGTGCGCGCCGACGCGGATCACGGCCACGCCGCCGGCCAGCTTCGCGAGGCGCTCGGAGAGCTTCTCGCGGTCCCAGTCGGAGTCGCTCTTCTCGATCTCGGCCTTGATCTGCGCCGCGCGCTGCTTGACGTCCTCCGAGGTGCCGCCACCGTCGACGATGGTGGTGGTGTCCTTGGTCACCTCGACGCGCCGGGCGCTGCCCAGCAGGTCGATGCCCGCCGTGGCCAGCGTGATGCCGAGGTCGGGGTTGATGACGGTGCCGCCGGTGACGATGGCGAGGTCCTCGAGGAAGGCCTTGCGGCGATCACCGAAGAACGGCGCCTTCACGGCGACGGCGCGGATGGTCTTGCGCAGGGTGTTGAGCACCAGGGTCGACAGGGGCTCGCCCTCGACGTCCTCGGCGACGATGAGCACCGGCTTGCCGGTCTCGAGGATCTTCTCGAGCAGCGGCAGGAAGTCCGGCAGCGAGGTGATCTTGTCGCGGACCAGCAGCACCAGGGCGTCGTCGAAGACGACCTTGCGCTCCTCGAGATCGGTGACGAAGTTCGGGGAGATGTAGCCCTTGTCGAACTGCACGCCCTCGGTCACGACCACGTCGGTCTCGATGCCCGAGCTCTCCTCGACCGTCACGACGCCGTCGGCGCCGACCTTGGTCATCGCCGAGCCGATCATCGTGCCCAGTTCCTCGTCGCGCGAGCTGACGGTCGCGACCTGCGCGATCGCCCGCTCCCCGTCGACGGGGGTGGCCTGTGCGATGAGGATCTCGGAGGCCTTGTCGGCGGCCGCGCCGATGCCCTTGCCGAACTCGATCGGGTTGGCGCCGGCCGCGACGTTGCGCAGGCCCTCCTTGACGATCGCCTGTGCGAGCACGGTGGCGGTCGTGGTGCCGTCGCCGGCGATGTCGTTGGTCTTGGTGGCGACCGACTTGACCAGCTGGGCGCCCAGGTTCTCGACCGGGTCCTCCAGCTCGATCTCCTTGGCGATGGTGACGCCGTCGTTCGTGACGACGGGGCCGCCGAAGGCCTTCGCGAGCACCACGTGGCGGCCACGGGGGCCGAGGGTGACCTTGACGGCGTCGGCGAGCTCGTCGACACCGGCCTCCAGGCTGCGGCGCGCCGACTCGTCGAATGCGATTTGCTTAGCCATGTTTCAAAGCTCCTAAGCTCTGCGGAAACGGCCGGACCGCCCCGACCCGCTGTATCCCAGGGGCGGAGCGGTCCGGAATTCGCACGTGTGCGCCGTTACTTGCCGATGACGGCGAGGACGTCGCGCGCGGAGAGCACCAGGTACTCCTCGCCGTTGTAGTTGAACTCGGTGCCGCCGTACTTGCTGAACAGCACGGTGTCGCCCTCGTTGATCCCGGTGGGGACCCGGTTGCCCTGCTCGGTCACGCGACCCTCGCCCACGGCGACGACGGTGCCGGTCTGCGGCTTCTCCTTGGCGGTGTCCGGGATGACCAGACCCGACGCGGTGGTGGTCTCGGCCTCGGCGGCCTTGACCAGGATCTTGTCGTCAAGCGGCTTGATGTTCACGCTCGCCACAGTTCGCCTCCATGTGTGGAAAATCTTCTTCTCATGTTTGAGTGGCCCGAAAGTCACAGCCGTCGTCGCGGGTGCCGGCGTCACCTGTGCGTCCGGGTGTCACCCCGTCCGCACGAACCACTTAGCACTCTACCGATGGGAGTGCTAGCACTCAAGGGCGGTCCTACACACGCCGATCGGTGGGAGTGATACGAATCAGTGGAGGGACCGGTACTGCGCGAGGTGCGGCGCCCGCTCCAGGGCCTCCTCGATCCGCTCGTCCCGCCGGCCCGCGGCGCGGTCGAGCCGGCGGCGGGTCGCCTCGTCCATCGGGTAGAAGGCCTCGAGAACGAGGCTCTCGAGCACCACGTCGTGCGGGGCGCCGAACGTGGTGAGGGTGCTGACGAAGGCGAGCTCGGCGCCGTCGACGTCCCGCATCCGGAACGGCACGAAGACGCCGGGTGCGGGATCGGGTTCGACGGTGCCCGCGGGCGCCGGGTAGCCGCTCAGCTCGCGGTACAGGTCACGGAGCCGGGGGTCGGCGGTGCGCTCGTGGCTGCGCCGCACCCTGGCGAGCACGGAATCGCGCACCTGCGCGTGGTCGAGCAGGCGCGGCGCGAGACCGTCGGGGTGCAGCGTGAGCCGCATGACGTTGAGCGGCGCAGCCAGCAGTGCCGCGTCGACGCCCGTGACGAACAGCACGGCCCCGGCGTTCGCCGTCACCAGATCGAATCCCGCGCCGAGAACCAGGGCGGGATAGGGCTCGTGGGCGGCGAGGACCGTCTCGAGCGCCGCGCGCACGGGCCGCATGGGCGCGTCGTCCAGGCCGTGCGCGGTGTACACCGGCGCGAACCCGCCGGCCAGCAGCGCCTCGTTGCGCGCGCCGAGCGGCATGTCGAGCTGCTCCCCCAGCGCGGCCACGAGGCGCCGGCTCGGTCGCGCGCGACCGGTCTCGACGAAGCTCAGGTGGCGGGCGGAGACGCCGACCGCCAGCGCGACGTCGAGCTGGGTCCGGCGGCGCCGCAGTCGCCAGTCCCGGATCATCTCGCCGCACGTCACGGTCTCGACGCTAGCGCCGGTCGGTAGGCGATCGCATTACCTCGTAGGTAATCGACGCCCGATCCACCCACCACGAGACTCGTCGGTATGACGACCACGATCACCACCTCCGACCGGCTCTCGCCCGCCTTCACCGCGATGGCGGTGGGCCGCATCGCCTGGGGCACCGCCGCGGTGCTCGCTCCGCGGACCAACCTCCGGGTCGCGGGTGCCCCGTCGCCGGGCGCACCCCACACCGACTACCTGATCGGAGTGTTCGGTGTTCGGGCCCTCGCGATCGGGCTCGGCTACGTCACCGGCGACGCCCGCGCCCGGGCCCGCTGGCGCCGCCTCGGCCTGCTCATCGATGTGGTCGACACCGTGAACGGGCTGGCCCGATTCGCGGCCGCCCACGACGCCGAGTCGCGCCGCGCCGGTCGCCGGATGATGGCGATCACCGGCGCGTACGCGACGATCGGGCTGGCGGACGCCGCCGCCGGGGTCCTGCGATCCCGTCAGGCGGCGCGACGCGGGCGGTCGGACCGGGCCGCGTAGGCGGCGCCGACTCCGAGGAGGGTGACGCCCACCAGCAGGAACGCGATCACCCGCACGGCGCCGTCGAGGGCGGCGAGGTCGAACAGGAAGAGCTTCGCGACCGCGCCGCCGATCAGCACGAGCCCGGCGACGCTCCCCGCCGCTCCCCACTGCCGGCGCCGCTGCAGCAACAGGTACGCACCGGTGGCGATCCAGGCGACGGTCGCGAGGCCGTGGCCCCAGCGCGCGCCCTCCGCGCCGCCGAGCGCCCAGCCGACGTTCGCGAGCAGCGCGGTGGCCGCGCCGAGCGCCGCGACGCCGCAGATCACACCGACGAGGCTCCGGGATTCCGCGGACACCCGCGGCACCACGCGCCACGCGGTGACCACCGCGAGGACGAGTGCGAGGAGGGCGGCCGCGAGGGCCGGAAGGCCGCCCGCGCCGCGGCGGGCCGCCTCGTCGAGCAGGGTCACCGTCTGCCCGTACTCCACGAGCGCCAGGACGAGGCCCACGCCGCCCAGCGCCGCGCCGGCCCAGCAGGCCGACGGTTCGCGGCCGGCGGCGACGAGCGCGCCGATTCCGAGCGCGAGCACGACGGCGGGCAGCGAGGCCGCGGGCACGGTGATCACCGCGCCGATCAGGGCCGCGAAGGCCGCGAGCCCGAACCAGACGGCGCGGACCGACGGTGCCGTACCGGGCAGCAACCCGAGGGCCACCGTCGACGCGACGAGCGCGAGGGCACCGGCGGCCGCCGCCCAGGCCGGGGCGACGTTCAGCGCGAGCAGCACGGGCAGCACGGCGACCACGCCCGCGGCCAGGAGCGGCCGGCACCGTCCGGCCCGGGCCTGCGCGTCCGCGGCGGCCAGCAGGCCGACCACCGCGCCGAGCACCGTGCCGCCGAGGATCGGCAGCGCATCGGCCGAGCCCGCCCCGAGCGCGAGCACCGCGAGGGTGAGCGACGTACCGGCGGAGCGGACGACGTGCAGCCACGGCCACGCGGCCGGACGGGAGACGCCGATCGAGGCGATCGCGAGGATCAGGGTGAAGCCGCCCAGCAGGTAGGCGTTGTCGGCCAGCGGCGGTGCGAGCGCGTAGACCGGCGCGAACAGCGCCACGCCGAGCCACTGGCTGCGCCAGCGCGCGGCGAGCCCGAGCCCGCCGAGGGCGATCAGCCCGGAGAGGGTGAGGCCCACGACCGGCGGCACCCACTCGTAGATCCCCGTCACCGCGACGGTGTCGAGGTAGGCGGCGGCGATGCCGGTGGCCGCGAGGGCCGCGGCCCCGACCCCGCCGCCCGGGCGCCGGTGCAGCCACAGGGCCGACCCGAGCAGGCCCGCGGCGAGGGTCGCGCCGAGCCCGACCCGGACCGCGGGGCCGAGCAGCCCGGCCTGCGCCGCCAGGACCAGGAGCAGCGCGACGCCGATCAGTGTCACGAGGACGCCGGCCCCCGCGAGCACCCGCCCGATGGTGAGAACGGGCGGGCGCGGAGGGCCGGCGGGAACGGGTGCCGGGCGCATCGCCGGCGGGAAGGGCTGCGCCGCGGGCGGCGCGGGCCGGGGGTGCGGCGCGGGCCGGGCCTGCGGGACGGGCCCGGCCTGCGCCGGCGCGGTCCGGGCCGCGGCAGCCATGAGGACGGGCGCCACGGCGCCCTGCACCGCGGGGTTCCGAGCCCCGGGGCCCTGGATCGCACCGAGCTCGGCCTGCATCCACTGCAGCCGCCGGACGGTGATGTCGAGTTCGGTGGCGAGACGGGCGATCCGGAGATCGGTCTGCGAGGTCGTCTGTGACATACCCCTACGCTGCCGCGCCTCAGTGCGGCGCGGCAGCGTAGGACTACTCAGTTCGCGGCGGTACTTCCCACCTCCGCGCCGTCCGCTCCGGCGCTCCGCACCTCGGCGGGGGCGGCACCGTCGGACCGGCGGGGGCGGGACAGGGCGAGAACCGACACCGTTCCGGCGAGGCCGACCAGCGTGAGCCCGACGACGACGGCGATCGCGGTGGTCATCCCCGGCAGCAGCTGCCCGGGGAGGGCCTGCGTGCCGGCACTGGTCGTGATCGCCGTGACGACGGCCATCATGACGGCGCCGCCCACCTGGATGAAGGTGTTGAGCAGACCGGAGGCGAGGCCCTGCTCGTCGTCGTCCACACCCTCGGTGGCCTGCGAGTTCACGGCCGGGAACGTGAGGGCGAAGCCGACGCCGAGCAGCAGGATCGTCGGGAACAGGAACAGCCAGTAGCTGGCCCCCGCCTCCGCCCGGAGGAACCAGACGTACGCGCCGAGGAAGGCGGTGAGGCCCACAGCGACGAGGACGGTGCTGTTCACGCGGTCGAGGACGGCGTCGATCTTGGTGGCCGAGGCTACCACGAGCAGGCCCGCGGGCAGGAAGGCCAGCGACATGGCGACGGGGCTCCAGCCCAGGGAGTCCTGCACGTACAGCGTGACCAGGAACTGGAAGGCCGCGTAGCCGCCGAACATGACGAAGCCGGCGAGATTGGCGTGCACGAGCCGGACGGACTTCAGGATCGACAGGCGCACGAGCGGGTGCGGGTGCTTGACCTCGATCACGACGAAGGCGACGGCCAGCAGCGCGGACGCCGCGAACAGGGTGAGCACCGTCGGCGAGGCCCAGCCGAGGTGCGGCGCCTGGACCACCGTGTAGACGAGGATCAGCAGGGCGCCGGTCGACGTGACGGCGCCGGCCACGTCGAAGCGCCGCAGCGTGAAGGTCTCCGACGGTGCCGTGCGCGGGATGACCTTCCAGCCCAGGAGGACGAGCGCCAGCGCGATCGGGCCGGGGAACAGCAGGGTCAGCCGGTAGGAGACCTCGGTGAGCAGGCCGCCGAAGACGAGGCCCATCGAGAAGCCGGATGCGCCGGCGACCGTGTAGATGGAGAAGGCCTTGTTGCGGGCCGGCCCCTCGGCGAAGGTCGTGGTGATGATCGACAGTCCGGCGGGCACGGTGAAGGCCGCGGCGACGCCCTTGACGAAGCGCAGCGCGATGAGCGCGGCCGGCAGGTCGACGAAGGCCGTGGCGACGGAGGCCACGCCGAAGACCAGCACGGCGCCGAGGAAGACGGGGCGTCGCCCGAGCAGGTCCGCCGCGCGGCCGCCGAGCAGCAGCAGGCCGCCGTAGCCGAGGACGTAGCCGGAGACGATCCATTGCAGCGCGGACGGTTCCATGCCGAGCGCGGATTTGATGGAGGGCAGTGCCACACCCACCATCGAGATGTCGAGGGCGTCGAGGAACAGGGCGCCGCACAGGACGAGCAGGAGCAGCCAGGTGCGGGAGGTCCAGCCGGACGCCGTGGTGACGTGGAGCTCTTCCCGCCCGGGGTTCGGGTTCGACGGTGCTGTCGGGGGTTCGTGTGTCGTAGTCACACGGATGACTCTATGCGCACGCATTAAATGTGTCCACATTTAATGCTGAGGAATATTTTGCGACGGTCCGGTGTACACTGCGGACATGAGCGTCAAAGGCGACGTCGCTCCGGTCGACGCGAGTACCTGCACCCCGGCGGATGACGCGCTGGCGGAGCAGTGGCACCGGCTGATGCGCGACTACTCCCGGATGACCTGCGCCCTCGACCGCGCACTGTCGGCCCACGACCTGACGTCGTCGGAGTTCGAGGTCCTCGAACAGCTCGCCCGCGCCCACGCCACCGACCAGGGCAAGGTGCGCATGGCCGATCTCGCCGAGCACGTGCACCTGTCCCAGTCCGCACTGTCGCGGCTGGTGGCGCGCCTGGAGAAGGACGGGCTCGCCCTCCGCACCATGTGCCAGAGCGACCGCCGGTCGGTGTTCACCGCCATCACCGACCTCGGGCGCGAGCGGTACGCGGCGGCGCGGCCGACGCAACGGGCGGTGCTGCGCGCCGAATCGGCCGGGTGCGGGATGCGCGACTACCTCTGCGGCGACGAGGCCTGAGCCGGCCGCACCCTAGAGCTTCGTCAGCGTCACCGAGAGCCCCGGGTCGGTCGCCGCGCCGAGGTCGGTGGGCGTCGGGTCCGCGTCGATGACGTGCGCCCCCAGCGCCGCGATCATCACGCCGTTGTCGGTGCACAGCCGCGGCTTCGGCACGCGCAGCTCGATGCCCGCGGCGTCGCAGCGCTCCTGCGCCAGCGAGCGGATGCGGGAGTTCGCGGTGGCGCCGCCGCCGAGCACCATCGTCTCCACACCGACGTCCTGCGCGGCGCGGATCGCCTTGAAGGTCAAGACGTCCGCGACCGCCTCCTGGAAGGACGCGGCGATGTCCGGGACGTTCAGGGGACGGCCCGCCGCGTTCTCGGCCTCGACGTGCCGCGCGACGGCGGTCTTGAGCCCGCTGAAGGAGAAGTCGTGCCGGGCGTCCTGCTGCCGGGTCATCGCGCGCGGGAACCGGATCGCGTTCGGGTCGCCGTCGCGCGCCAGCCGGTCGATCACGGGGCCGCCAGGGTAGCCGAGACCGAGGAGGCGGGCCACCTTGTCGAAGGCCTCGCCCGCCGCGTCGTCCACCGTGGTGCCGAGTTCGACGATCGGGGCGCCCAGGTCGGTCACGTGCAGCAGGTGCGTGTGCCCGCCGGAGACGAGCAGCGCGATGCAGGGCGGCATCGGGCCGTGCTCCAGGGTGTCGACGGCGACGTGCCCGCCCAGGTGGTTGAGGCCGTAGAAGGGCACGTCCCACGCCGCCGCATAGGCTTTCGCGGCCGCCACGCCCACGAGCAGGGCGCCGGCGAGGCCGGGGCCGATGGTGACGGCGAGCGCATCGGGCCGGTCGATATCGGCTGCGGCGAGGGCGCGACGCATGGTCGGGACGATGGCCTCGAGGTGGGCGCGCGAGGCGACCTCGGGCACGACTCCCCCGTAGCGGGCGTGCTCGTCCTGGGACGACGCCACCTCGTCGGCGAGCAGGCGCGCAGTCTTCGATTCCGGATCCCACTCGACGATGCCGACTCCCGTCTCGTCGCACGAGCTCTCGATCCCCATGACGATCACTGCGCAGCCTCCTCCGGCTCTCTAGCGGCGGGCTCCCGCTTCATCGTGTAGGCGTCGGCTCCGGAGGGCCGGTAGTAGTTCTTCCGCACCCCGACGGTGACGAATCCGTTGCGTTCGTACAGGTTCCGGGCGGCGTCGTTATCCGTGCGCACCTCGAGGAAAACGGCACCACCGTGCCGGTCGGCCTCGCCCAGGAGCGTGCGCAACAGGGCGTAACCCACTCCGGCGCCCTGGTATTCGGGGTCGACGCCGATGGTGAGGACCTCGGACTCGGGGAAGAAGGTGTTGCCCAGTAGGCCGATGCCGGCGTAGCCGACGAGCCGGCCGCCCGCGTTCTCGTCGCGGGCGGCGAAGAAGCGGGTGTGTCGTTCCGGGGTGAACGCCGATGCGGGCCACGGACTGTCACCCTCGAACAGGATCGTCTCGAGCTCCGCGCAGCGGGCGGCCTCGTCGGGCCGCAGCGGCCCGATCGCGATCTCAGGCACGCGAGGCCATTTCGACGGCGTCGGGGCGGCGCAGGTACAGCGGCACGAGCGGCTGCGGCTCGGTGCCGAGCAGGTGCTTCCCGACCGCGACGAGGCTCGCCGGCGTGGGCGAACCCTCGACGACTCGCGCACCGTCGGTCTCCAGGTCCGCGGGCTTGATCACGCCCGGCCCGGCCGTGCGGGCACCGTCGGAGTACCGGGCCCAGTAGACCTCCTTGCGCCGGGCGTCGGTGACGACGACGACCTCCCCCGCCTCGCCGTGCGCGATGGCGTCGAGGCTGCACACGCCGTGCACCTCGATGCCGAGCGCATCACCGAAGGCGGCACCGGTGGCCATACCGACCCGCAGGCCCGTGAACGGTCCCGGGCCGCAGCCCACGATGACCGCGCCGAGATCGGTGCGCGCGAGTCCGGCCTCGGCGAGGCACTCGAGCAGGTACGGGACGAGGACCTCGGCGTGACCACGGGCGTGCGTGCGGTCGCGGCGGGCGAGCACCGCGCCGGTCGCAGCGTCGACGATGCCCACCGTGAGCGCCGGCGTGGCGGTGTCCAGGGCGAGCACGTACATATCTGCAGGTTACCGCCTCGGCGTGTCCGTCCCCGAATCCGCGCACACCGCCCCGGGCGACGAGGTCGCCGACGCCAGGGCACGAATGAACTGCGCGATGACCGCCCGCACCTCGGTCGACGCCGCCGACGGATCGTCGGCACGGGCGATGTAGAGCGCCGATTCGTCGAGCATCCCGAGGAGGACGTGCGCCAGCGGACGCACGGGCTGCCGCACCATCGCCCCCGTCTCCATCGCCCGGCTGAGGAGCGAGGAGATCACGGCGAGCCCGTACTTCTCGCCGCGGGCGCGCCAGCCCTCCCAGCCGAGCACGGCGGGCGCGTCGATCATGGTGATCCGCGTGATCCCGGGCGCCGACATCGCCGCCAGGAAGGCGTCGACGCCGACCAGCATGGTCTCCACCGGCGGCAGCTCCCCCGCCTCGGCGACGGCCCGCGCCGCGCCGCCGATCCACTCGTCCTCCACCGCGTCGAAGACGGCCTCGAACAATCCCCGCTTGTCGCCGAACTGGTGGTAGAGCGCGCCGCGGGTCACGCCCGCGGCCGCGACGATCGCCTGGGTGCCGACGCCCGCGTAGCCGTGCTCGGCGAACAGGGAGCGCGCGGCACCGATCAGCGCGGCGCGGGTCGCGGCGGTGCGCTCCGCCTGGGTGCGGCGGCCGCCCCGCTCCTCATCATTGACTTTCATACAGGTTGCACGTAACTTTCATACCGAGTGTTCGTAACTGCGCTCCGTACAGTAGTCCCCGACCCTCGGAAGGGCGCGCCATGCGGCGATTGCACCTGGTCACCAAGGCCGTCACCACGGCGGCACCCCACCTCGACGCAGCCGCGGAGGCCGGCGCCGGCACGGCGGCGGCACCGTCGGGAGGTCCGGCATGAGCCTCTCCTCGCTCCCCTCCGGCACTGTCCACTTCCAGGTCTACGGGCCCGAGACCACCGACCGTCCGCCCGTGCTGTTCGTGCACGGCGCGCTCGTCGACATGCAGTTGTGGGATCGGGTGGCCGGCACCCTGGGCGCGGCGGGGCACCGCTGCTGGTCGGCGACCTGGCCGCTCGGCTCGCACCGCATCGCCTGCCCGGACGCCGTCGCCGACGGTCCCCGCGGCGTCGCCCGGATGGTCGCCGCCTTCATCGAGGAGCAGGGCATCGCCGGGTGCACCCTCGTCGGCAACGACACGGGAGGCGCGATCTGCCAGTACCTGCTGCACGAGCGACCCGAGCTCGTCGGCCGGGTGGTGCTCACGAACTGCGACGCCTTCGAGACCTTTCCGCCGCAGCCCTTCGCGACGCTGTTCGCGCTGCTGCGGCGCCGGTCCCTGGTCCGGCCGCTGATGACGACGATGCGGTCCGTCGCCCTGCGGCACTCGCCGCTCGGCTTCGGACTGCTCGTCACCGATCCGGACCCGGGCGTGACCGCGTCCTGGGTGCGCCCCGCCCGGGTGGCCGCGAAGATCCGCACCGACCTCGCGACGCTCCTGGCCCGGATCGACCCGTCGGACCTGGCGCGGATCTCGCCCACGATGCGCGACTTCCCCGGGCCCGTGACGATCGTCTGGGGCATGGCGGACCGCTGCTTCACGCCCGCGCTCGGCCGCCGGCTCGCCGCCGCCTTCGGTGACGACAGGCCCGGCGGCGTGCGGTTCGTCGAGGTCGACGGCGCCCGCACCTTCGTCTCCCTCGACGCCCCGGCGGCCGTCGCGGACGCCGTCATCGACATCGCGGCGATCGGGTAGCACTCCCTCGGCATCAGCGGCGCCCGGACGGAGGGAGCAGATCTTTTCGTTCTCGTCCGTTCCTGTCAGTGGGCGGGTCCACGATGGAGTCATGAACGAGAACTCCGACCCCCTCCCCGACTGGGCACCCCTGGTCCGCGGCCTGCGCACCCGGTTCCGCACCCGCGACTTCGCGGCGGGCCTCGAACTGGTCACGGCCTTCGCCGCCGCGGCCGAGGCGGCGAACCACCACCCGGACATCACGTTGCGCTACGGCACCGTCGACGTGCTGCTCTACAGCCACGACACGGGCGGCGTCACCGACCGGGACCAGCAGCTCGCGGCGCGGTTCTCGGCCATCGCCCGGGAGCGGGAGATCAGCGCCGGCCCCGGCGAGCTCACGGTCGTCGAGCTGGGCCTGGACACGGACGACGCCACACAGATCGCGCCGTTCTGGTCGGCGCTGCTCGGGGCCGAGATCCAGGACGACGCGGACGGCATCGAGGTCCGCACGCACGGCGCGGACGCGATCCTGTGGTTCCAGCGCACCGAACCGCACGAGACCCCACGGCAGCGGTTCCACCTCGACGTGTGGGTCGATCCGCGCGAGGCGCGCAGCCGGATCGACGCCGCGATCGCGGCCGGCGGCCGGCTGGTCTCGGACGACGAGGCACCCTCGTTCTGGGTGCTGGCGGACGCCCAGGGCAACCACGCCTGCATCTGCACCGTCGCGGGCCGCGATTAGCACGGGTACCCCGGTACCAGGATCGGGGAGAAAGGTACCAGAAGCTCCGGGAACTCCTCGCCGTCGATCGCGCGGAACGGATCCTCGCGATCGGCCGGGACGCGGCGAGTCGATTGACGCCGGAGGACCGCGCCCGCATGCTCAACTTCGACGCGGAGCTCTACGACGAGGAGACGGGCCTGCCCCGATGATCGTCGACACCTCAGCTGTCATCGCGGTGCTGGCGGACGATCCGGATGCTCACCGTTACGCCCTGGCACTCAGCTTACGGTCGGGCCGAATGTCTGCGGGGAACTATCTCGAGGCGGGCATAATCGCGGACTCCACTCTCAATCCGGTCATCGCGCGGCGCCTCGACGAGCTTCTCGCCCAATCGGGAATCACGATCGAGCCGGTCACACACCACCACGCAGCGCTCGCTCGGCAGGCCTATCGCGACGTCGGCCGCGGCAGTGGCCACCCGGCGAAGCTCGACTTCGGCGATTGCTTCGCCTACGCCCTCGCGATCGACGCGGGTGAACCACTGCTCTGGAAGGGAGACGACTTCTCGCACACCGGCATCGCCTCGGCCCTCCCCACGGAGTAAGTGCGATCAGGCCCCGTCGACCCACTCCCAGGTGGCGGTGCGCACGTCGGTTCCCTCCGCCCGGCGCAGCCGCACCAGGAGATGACGGTCCGTGAGACGCTCCGCGATGCCCTCGCCCCACTCCACGACGACGACGCAGTCCTCGAGGTCGGTGTCGAGGTCGAGGGCGTCCAGCTCGTCGAGCCCGCCCAGCCGGTAGGCGTCGACGTGGACCAGCCCGGGCCCGCCCGGCACCCCGGCGCGATGCTCGCGGGCGATGATGAACGTGGGCGACGAGACCCGGCCGACCACCCCGAGCCCCGCGGCGATCCCGCGGGTCAATGCCGTCTTCCCGGCCCCGAGCGGACCGTCGAGGATGACCAGGTCACCGGCCGCCAGCTGCGCCGCGAGTTCCCGGCCGAGGGCCTCGGTGTCCTCGACCTCGGGCAGCACCCGCTCGCCGTGCACCGGCCCCGCGTTCACCGCGCGACCGCCCGCGCCACCAGGTCGGCGACTGCGCGCGCGACCCGCGGCGCCGACTCGAGGATGAGCATGTGCCCCGTCTCGGTGAGCACGATCAGTTCGGAATCCAGTTCCTCGGCAAGGACTTTCGACTTGCGCAGGGGCGTCATCCAGTCGTGGTCGCCGCACACCACCGAGGTCTCGATGCGGCGGAGTACCGGCACGGCGCCGCGCTCGTCGTAGTCCTCCAGCGCGGGCATGAAACCCGCATAGGTCGCGAGCGGCGCCGTGAGGCTCATGGTCGAGGAGAAGTCCGTCATCGTGGCACTCCGGTCACCCGGCGCGTAGGCGCCGGCGGTCACGAAGGGCGCCGCGAGCGGCGCGATCACCTCGCGTCCGCGGCCGACCACCGAGGGCAGGAAGCGGATCGCGACCCGGACCACGTCGAGAACCGGATTGCGCAGGGCGGCGGCGAGTCCCACGTCCGTCAGCGCGTGCGAGGCGGTGCCCAGCAGCGACGCGCCGACCACGCGCGACCCGATCAACTCGGGGTGCCCGGTGGCCAGCGCGCAGATCGCCATACCGCCCATCGAATGTCCGACGAGGACGACCGGCCCCTCGGGAACCAGCGTCCGAATGACGGTGGCGATGTCGTCACCCAGCAGCCCGACGGTGCTCTGCTCGGGGGTGCACGCGCCGGAGTCCCCGTGGCCCCGGCAGTCCGGGAAGACCATCCGGACATCGTCGCCCCACCGCGCCTGCAATTCGTTGCGCATCAGCACCCAGGACGCGGTGCGCAGCGTGAAGCCGTGGACGAAGAGCACCGTCACCGGCGCGGTGCGGGGACCGACCTCGCGGACGTGCAGCGGGACCCCGTCGTCGCTCATGACGATCGTCTCCCGGTCCGACCGGAACACCAGGTCGTCGGGTGTGACGGGGTCGTCGCCGGCCCCGCGGACCCCGAGAACCCTTGCCGCGGTGGCGATCCCCGTCAGGACGGCGACGGCGACGCCCGTGCTCAGGCCCGCGAGCAGGGCCGGGCCGGGCACGCGTGCGGGGATGTGGATCCGGCCGCGATCGTCGTTGTTCACACTGCCCCCGTGTACGTCCGCACCGCGCGCCCGCGGACACCGGTGAGGACCTCGTAGTCGATGGTGCCGAGCAACTCCGCCCAGTCGGAGGCGCGGTCGGCGGCGGGCGCGTCGCCGAACAGCACCGCGGTATCGCCCTCGGAGACGCCGCCACCATCGGGCCCGAGGTCGATCACGCTCTGGTCCATGCAGACCCGGCCCACCTGGGGGAACCGCCGCCCGCCGATCGCGACCTCGATGCGCCCGCTCAGGGGCCGCCAGACGCCGTCGGCGTAGCCCGCGGGGATCAGCCCGACGACGGTGTCGCGCGGAGCGATCCAGGTGTGCCCGTAGCTGACGCCGTCGCCCCGGCGGAGCCGCTTGATCAGGATGACCGGCGCCGCGAAGGTCATCACCTGCCGGAGGCCGAAGTCCCTGCCGGGCACCGGGATCCCGCCGTACAGCGCGATGCCGGGGCGGACCAGGTCGAAGTGCAGGTCGGGGCGGGTCAGCGCGGCCGCGGAGTTCGCGGCGTGCACCTGCGTGGGCCGCAGGCCGTGCGCCCGCGCGTCGGCGACGGTGGCGGCGAGCGCCTCGCGCTGCACGTCGAGGTGCGGATGCTCGGGCTCGTCGGCGTGCGCGAGGTGGGTGAACAGGCCCTGCAGTTCGACGGCGCCGGCCCGCTCGGCCTCGACCAGGGCGTCCCGCACCGCGGGCCATTCGTCCGGGGCGACGCCGTTGCGGTTCAGGCCCGTGTCGACCTTCGCGTGCACCGTCGCGGGCCGCCCGACGGCCTTCGCGGCCGCGACGACGGCCGCGAGCTGCCGCGGCGAGCTCACGCCGATCCGCACGTCCGCGTCGATCGCCCGCTCGTAGCCGCTCGTGCTGAGCCAGCTCAACAGCGGCACCGTGACCCCGGCCTCGCGGAGGGCGAGGGCCTCGTCGATGGTGGTCACCCCGATCTCGGTGGCACCGCCGGCGAGCACGGCGCGGGCGACGGGCAGCGCGCCGTGGCCGTACGCATCGGCCTTGAGCACGGCCATCACGGCCGCGTCCGGCGCATGCTCGGCGACGACGCGCGTGTTGTGCGCGACCGCACCCAGGTCGATCTGCGCGGTCAGTCGGTCCAGCCCGGACGCCGGGATCTGTGAGTTCATGGCACCGTCAGCCTAGTCGGCGAGCTTCTCGCGCAGCACGTCCGGCACGGCCGCACTGATCGCGGAGGCGTGGGTCGGTGCGCCGTCGGCGGCGCGGGCGGCGGCCAGGCCGTGCACCCGCGCGGCGCAGGCGGCGGCATCGAGCGGGGCCAGCCCCGACGCGAGGAGCTTGCCGACGAGGCCGGTCAGCACGTCGCCGGAGCCGGGTGTGGCGGCCCAGGACGATCCCGCGGTGTCGGCGACCGCCGTCCCGTCCGGCGCGGCGATCACGGTGACGTGCCCCTTGAGCAGTACCGTCGCGTCGAACTCGCGCGCCGCCTCGCGGGCCGCCTCGACCCGGTCGTTGCCGATGGGGCCGACGAGCCGGGCGAACTCCCCGGCGTGCGGCGTGAGGACCGTCGGCGCGGTGCGCCCGGCCAGCAGACCCGGATGTTCGGCGAGCAGGGTGAGCGCGTCCGCGTCGAGCACCGTCGGCAGGTCCTGGTCGAGCACCCGGGCCAGCCGGTCCGCCGCGGCACCGTCGGTGCCCATCCCGGGACCGGCGGCCCAGGCCTGCACGCGGCCCGCGGCCGCGACGTCCTCGCTCGCGACCGCTTCGGGCCAGGCGGCCAGCACCGCATCGCGGGCGGTGCCCGCGTACCGGACCATGCCCGACGTGGCGCGGATCGCCGCGCCCGTCGCCAGCACGGCGGCGCCGGGGTACCTCTCGCTCCCGGCGACGACACCGAGTACGCCGAGGCTGTACTTGTCGTCGGCGGGCCCGGGGACGGGCCACAGCGCGGCGAGGTCGGCGTCCTCGTAGGAGCGCAGCTCGCCCGGTCCGAGGCCCAGGCCGATGTCGATTAGGTCCACGCGGCCGCAGTGGGCCGGGTTCAGGGCGTGGACGGGTTTGCGGGCGCCGAAGGCGACGGTGACCGCCGCCGCGACGGCCGGCCCGTGGACGACGCCGGTGTTCACATCCACGCCCGACGGGGTGTCCGCCGCGACGATCGGGGCCGTGATCGCAGCGACGAGGGCCGCGGCGTCGGGCCGCAGCGCCCCGCGCGCGCTGATCCCGACGATGCCGTCGACGACCAGGTCGGGCCGGGACGGCGCGCTGACGACGCGGCCGCCGGCACGGCGCAGAGCCCGCAGCCCCGCCGCGTGGGCGCGGTCGGGGGCCAGCAGCACCGCCTCCACCGCCACGCCGCGCCTGCGGAGGAAGGCGCCCGCGAACAGGGCGTCGCCGCCGTTGTCGCCGGAGCCGACGAGCAGGGTGACCCGGCGCCCCGCGATGCCGCCCGTGCGGGTGGCCAGCTCCTCGGCGCAGACCCGCGCGAGGCCGTAGGCGGCCCGACGCATGAGGGCGCCCGCGGGCAACGCAGCGAGCAGGGAACTCTCCGCCGCGCGCACGGAGTCGGGAAGGTGATAGTGCCGCACGCCGCCACGGTACGGCAGCGTCCACGCACGCGAGCGCGTGACGCGGACCGCCGAGCCCGGCATGCGACGTCGTTCATCCGCTAACGTGAGCGGCGTGACGGATGCGAACAAGCTGGTGAAGCAGTTGCGGCGCCGCGGGCCGCACCGCGTGCTCAAGGGCGACCTGGGCGTTGCGGGGCTGCTGGGCGCGATCTACACGCCCGAGAGCGGCTCGAACCTGCCCGCGGTGGCCTTCGCGCACGACTGGCTGACCCCGGCGAGGCGCTACGCCGGGACGCTGCAGCACCTCGCCTCCTGGGGCCTCGTGGTCGCGGCCCCGGACACCGAGGGCGGGGTGTTGGCCTCGGACGGGCGCCTCGCGATCGACCTGGGCACCGCACTCGACGTGATCACCGAGGTCCGCTTGGGCGACGGCGCGATCACGGTGAACAAGGCCAAGCGCGCCGTCGTCGGGCACGGCTGGGGCACCGGCGCCGCGCTCATCGCCGCCGCCGCGGACCCCCGCATCGAGTGGCTGTCGGCGCTGTTCCCCGCACCCACGTCTCCCCGGGCCGAGAAGGCCGCCACCGAGACGCACGCGACCGCACAGATCCTGGCGGCCGCCGGCGACGAACACTCGATGTCCTCCAACGCCGGCGTGCTGTCGCTGCGTTACGCGGGCCCGTCGGAGTTGCGGCTCGTCCCGGACACCGAGCCCGGCGGGCTCGCCGAGGGGATCTCCGTCCGGGGTGCGCTGGGCGCCGGCGGCGCCGACAAGACGACGCAGAAGATCGTCCGCGCCCTGCTCACCGGCTACCTGCTAGGCGGGCTCGGCGGTGACAAGGAGTACAAGGCCTTCGCGGAGCCCGGCGCGGATCTCGGCGAGAGCTCCTTCGTCTGGGATCCGAACGCGGAACCCGAGCAGCCCAGCGCGCTCCAGCGCCTGCGCAGCCTGGTCTGATTCCCGCGTTCAATCCGCGGTGAGCCAGGACAGCGGCAGGTCCGCATGCGCGATCACGGGGATCGGCTGCGTGATCTCCGCCGCCGGCAGGGTCACACCGGCGGCCCGCAACAGGTCGTCGTACAGGTCGCGGCGCGCGGCGATGCGCACCGCGCGGGCGTGGTCCTCGGGCTTCGGATCACTGCTGGTCATCACCGGCTCCTAGGGCGCGCTGGTCGCGAACTCGGCGCCGCTCCCCTGCTCAGCGGATTCCTCCGGCGGGCACGGTTCCCCGTCCGGCGCCGGGGCCGGTGACTGCGGCCCGGGAACGGGCTTCCCCGACGGGGCGGCCGGCGGTACGACCGGCGCGACCGACGGTGCCGCCCCCGCGGCGGAACCACCCGCCGGGGAAACTCCCGACGGGGCGTTTCCGCCGGGCGTTCCCGGCGCGCCGGCCTGACCCACGCTGGGCGTGGCGCCGGCGGGGGCGCTCGTCCCCGCCACGGGCTTGTTCGGCCCCGGCTGGCCCTCGCCCGGCGGGTTCGTGCCCGGCACGGTCGCGCCGGCCCTGTCCTTCGCGTCGAGCGGCGTCAGCGTGCCGTCCGCGCCGACCTTGAGCGTCGCCTTCTCGACGGTGCCGTCCGGCTTCTTGGCGGTCACCTCCACCGTTGTGCCGTCCGGGCTGAGTACGGCGGTCACCGTGCGGCCGAGGGCGTCCGTGCCGAGCACCGTCCGGCCTTTGCCCGGGCCCTTGTCGGTGTCCTCACCGTCCTTGCCGGCGTCCTTGCCGGCTTTGTCCGCGGTCTTGTCCCCGTCGCCCTTGTCCTTATCGCCGAGACCGAGCTGTTCGGCGATCTTGGGCAGCAACTGCGAGAGCCACGACGAGCCGCTGTCCTTACCCGCCCCGGTGCCCACGCTCGGCATCCCACCCGGCGTCCCGCTCGGCGTCGCGCTCGACGGAGCGGTGGCCGCGGGGCTGGTCGACGTGGGGCTCGTCGGGCTCGCGCCGGTCGGAGCGGCACTGGACGGGGTGGGGCTCGTCGGGGACGCGCCGGTCGGGCTCGCGGTGGACGGGCTCGCCGACGTGGGGCTTCCCGAGCCCGGCGAACCGCTGCCGCCGCTTCCTCCGCCTCCCCTGCCTCCGCCACCGTTCCCACCACCGTTCCCGCCGCCGGGCACGTCCTGTGTCCGGCCGGTGATGCTGCCGAACGACGGGGCGGGGAAGGCGGTCGAGTCGATCCCCGTCGCTGCTGCGGGCACCGTGGCGTAGGCGGCCTGCACCGACGAGACGCAGGTGGCGATGATCTCGTTGAAGCGGGTGAGGTCCTCCGCCAGCTGCTTCTCGAAGCGTTCCACCAACGCCTGCGCCTGCTTCACGCTCGCGATGCCTCCGACAGGATTGACGAGGACGGCCCCCACCGCCGCCGCGGTCGTGAGGCCGTCGCCGGTTCCGGCGTCGCCGAGACCGAAGGCCTCCTTGTCGAATTCGCTGAGTCCGGAGACCTTCGCGGCGACGGCGGCGGCCACTGCGCCGGGCACCGCCGCGGCGGCGGTGGCGGTCTTCTCCAGAACCGCGGCCACCGGTTCGCTGCGCTTCTGGTGCGCGGTCAACGTGGCGACGGCAGCGGTGCCCGCGTTGTCCGGCCACGCCGTCTGGACGCCGGAACGCGCGGTGGCTTGGTCCGTCGCCGCCTGCCGCGCCGCCGTGGCCTGCTGCCGCAGCATGACCGCGTCGCCGCGCAGGGCGGCGAGATCGATGCCGCGCTCGTTGTCGTACGTGCGACAGACGTGGTCGCGCCAATCCGGCCACGACTTGCTGGAGATCACCTTCGCGATGTCCAGCATCTCCTTGAAGTACTGCAGGCAGCTCGCCCCGCCGTCGAGCATCTGATCGACGGTCTTCTCCGCCACGACTCAGGCCCCGGTGACGGCGGCGGCGCCGGCGGCATCGGTGGTGACGTGCGCGCTCGCCGAGTTCGCCAGGCCGGTGCCGCAGGAGCGCGCGCCCATGCGCCAGGCGTCGACACCCGTGGCCAGGCTCTCCATCACGGCGGCGTAGGCGCCGCCGTCGGCCTGGTAGTTCCGCCCGAAGTCCCCGGGCTCCGCGGTGAAACCGCGGATCCGGCCGGCGACGGTGCCGAGGTTGTCGGCCACCGTCGAGTAGCCCGCACCGGCCCTGCTCACCGCGGCCGCGTCGATCTTCGTGCCCATCCGAACCCCCTCGCTCGCACGTCCCCTACTCATTGGACGCACCAGCGGGCGGATCGGTTCCGGGTTCCCGTCAGATCGCCCCGGTGCCCCGGACGGCGGTCAGCAGGCCCGCCGGGCGGGCCTCCACGGGCAGAGGCTCGACCTGCGCGAACCCGCAACCGATGGCGCGGGAGGCACCGTCGGCCTCCTCGCTGTCGCCCACCATCAACACCCGCTCGGGCGCCAGTCCCAGGGCGCTCGTGGCGATGCGGAAGATCTCGAGGTCCGGCTTGGCGTGCCCGGCCTCGAAGGACAGCACGAACTCGTCGACCAGGTCGGCGATTCCCTCGCGCGCGAAGGCCGGCCTGATGTCGTAGCCGATGTTGGAGAGCACGCCCACCTTGAGACCCGCGTCCCGGGCCGCGCGGAGTACGACCTCGGTATCCGGGTAGATCGTCCAGTTCAGGGGGTTGGAGAACTCGCCGTAGAGCCGTTCCCGCTCGCTCGGGTCGGCGACGCCGGAGTGCTCGAGGACGTGCAGGTAGGCGCCCCGGTGGTCGGCGGACGAGAGGTCGCGGGCGTGCCAGGTGCGCAGCGCCTCGCCCTCCATCGGCACCGGGACCCCGACCGGCACCGTCATCCGGTGCAGCAGTTCCTCCTGCGCCGCGTCGTCGAGCGGGCGCCCGTCGGCGCCCGTGAGCCCGGCGAACCACTGCGGGTCGGGCTCCAGCCGGAACAGCGTCCCCGAGAAGTCGAACAGCACACCCTCATAACCGGTCATACCCACACGGTACCGGTTATGAAAACGTTTCGACAGGCCGCGTCAGGAAATGAGACCGGCGAGCCGCTCCGCCGTGCCGCGCGCCAGTTCCTCGGTGGACGCCTCGACCATCACCCGCACCAGGGGCTCGGTGCCCGACGGGCGCAGCAGGATCCGCCCGGCCTCACCGAGCGCCGCCTCCTCCGCCGCGAGCGCCGCGACCAGGTCCGACGAGGCCATCGCCGCCGCCTTGTCGATCACCTTCACGTTCACCAGCACCTGCGGCAGGACGGTGAGCACCGAGGCCAGCTCGGCCAGCGACGAGCCCGTCTGCGCCATCCGCTCCATGAGCTTGAGCCCGGTGAGGACCCCGTCGCCCGTGGTACCGAAGGCCGGCAGCACGACGTGCCCGGACTGCTCGCCGCCCAGCGCGTAGCCGCCGGTGCGCAGTTCCTCGAGCACGTACCGATCGCCCACGGCGGTGGTCCGCAGGGTGATGCCCGCGGCCTTCATCGCCAGGTGCAGGCCCAGGTTGCTCATCACCGTGGCGACCAGGGTGTGGTCGGTGAGCTCGCCCGCCTCCTCCATGGCGACGGCGAGGATCGCCATGATGGCGTCGCCGTCGACGGTCCGGCCCGCCGCATCGATGGCGAGGCAGCGGTCGGCGTCGCCGTCGTGACCGAGGCCCAGATCGGCCTCGTGCGCGAGGACCGCCGCCCGCAGGCCCTCGAGGTGCGTCGAGCCGCAGTCGCGGTTGATGTTGAGCCCGTCCGGCGTGTCGTGGATCGCGATCACCTCGGCCCCCGCGTCGCGGTAGGCCTTCGCGGCCACCGTCGAGGCGGCACCGTTGGCGGCGTCGACGACGACCTTCAGCCCCTGGAGCGAGACGTGCACCGCCGACTCCAGGTGCGCGACGTACCGGTCGACGGCGTCGAAGGCCCGCTTGACACGGCCGATCGCGGCGCCCGTCGGACGGGGCGGCGCGGGATCGTCGAGCGCCGCCTCGATCGCGTCCTCCTGCGCGTCCTCCAGCTTGTGCCCGCCGCGGGCGAAGAACTTGATGCCGTTGTCCGGCATGGGATTGTGCGAGGCGGAGATCATCACGCCGAGCGCGGCGTCGTACTCGGCCACCAGGTGCGCGACGGCCGGCGTGGGCATCACGCCCACCAGCAGCACGTCGACGCCGGCGCTGGTCAGGCCCGCGGAGACCGCCGCCGACAGCATCTCCGACGATGCCCTCGGGTCCCAGCCGACGACCGCGAACGGCCGCGCTCCGCCCTTTCCGCCCTTCGCCGGGTCACGACGGCCGTTCGCGTCACCGTCAGCAGCACCCGACCCCTCGGCCGGCGCGCCGAGCACCGCCGCCGCGGCCGCGGACAGGCGCAACGCCAGATCAGCGGTCAGGTCCCTATTGGCCAGGCCGCGCACACCGTCGGTCCCGAACAGACGCCCCATGAATCACACCTCACGGAAGAAGAAACGAGTGGAAACGAGACCAGGGCAGGCGCCCGCACGGATGCGGGTGCCTGCCCTGGTGAGAGCCTGCAATCAGCGCTTGCTGTACTGCGAAGCCTTGCGGGCCTTCTTCAGGCCGTACTTCTTGCGCTCGACGGCACGCGGGTCACGCGTGAGGAAGCCGGCGCGCTTGAGCGCGGGGCGATCCTCGGGCGAGACCTCGATCAGCGCGCGGGCGATGGCGAGGCGCAGCGCGCCCGCCTGGCCCGACGGGCCGCCACCGGTGAGGTTCGCGGCGATGTCGAAGGACTCGAGACGCTCGACGGTGACCAGCGGGGACTTCACCAGCTGCTGGTGCAGCTTGTTGGGGAAGTAGTCCTCGATGGTGCGGCCGTTCAGCACGAAGTTGCCGGTGCCGGCGGTCAGGCGCACGCGGACCACGGCCTCCTTGCGGCGGCCGACGGTCTGGACGGGGCGCTCGACGACGACGGGGCCACGGGGAGCGCGGGTCTCGGCAGCGGCCTCAGGGGTCTCGGAGGTGTACTCGTTGAGAACGACCTCGGCGTCGCCCTCGAAGTTCTCGATCGTGTCGCTCACTGCTGCGCCACCTGCTTGATCTCGTAGGGAACCGGCTGCTGCGCGGTGTGGGGGTGGTTCGGGCCGGCGTAGACCTTCAGCTTGCCGCCGATGGCGTTGCCCAGCTTGTTCTTCGGGATCATGCCGAGAACGGCCTTCTGCACCACGCGCTCAGGGTTCTTGGAGCCGAGGACCTCGCTGATGGTGCGCGAGCTCAGGCCGCCCGGGAAGCCCGAGTGGCGGTAGTGCCGCTTGTCGGTGAGCTTGGCGCCCGAGAGGGCGACCTTCTCGGCGTTGATGATGATGACGTAGTCGCCGCCGTCCACGTTGGGGGCGAAGGTCGGCTTGTGCTTGCCGCGCAGCAGGTTGGCCGCTGCGACGGCGAGGCGGCCGAGCACCACGTCGGATGCGTCGATGACGTGCCACTGCCGGGTCACGTCACCCGCCTTCGGGGTGTAAGTAGGCACAGGAGATCCTCTGCTCGATGGTTCGGTGCCGGTCCCATGTGCGGCAAGAGCACCCCCGGCGACCAACGGAGACCCGGGACTCGACTCCGCATCGCCCTCGAGAAGGGCAGCGCGGCGCCACACACCAGCGGACCAGAGTACGCGGGCGCCCCGTCGCAGGTCAAAACGGCCGGGTCCGCTCGCCCACCACCGTGCCCGACGGTGCCGAACGTCAGGGTCCGGTAGGGGGCTTTCCCGGATGTGTCGGGGGCACCGTCGGAAATACCGTTGCCTTCCATGACCACCCCGACCGTGGAGGCGCCCGACGCGCCCGAGGCCGAGAACCCGGCCACCCCCTGGACCACCGCGCAGCTGATCGGTTTCCGCCTGCTCTTCGTGCTGGGCGGCGGCCTGACCCTGCTGTCCGTCTTCGGCAGCCTGCAGCTCGCGCCGGTGATGACCGTCGTGCAGGGCCCGTTCGCCAGGATCGGCGCGCTCGTCACGGGCACCGAGCTGGAGCTGCCGTCGCTCAGCGGCTCCGGCGATTCGCTGGGCATCTGGCAGTACCACATCGGCTGGACCGTGGTCGCGGTGCTGATCACCGCCCTGTGGACGGTCCTGGACCGGGGACGGCGCGAGTACCGCGGTCTCGCCGGGTTGCTCTGGCAGGTGGGCCGGATCGCGCTCGCGAGCGGCATGATCTTCTACGGCCTGGGCAAGGCGATCCCCACCCAGATGGCGTACATGGAGCTGCCCACCTACGCGCTGCAACCGGCGGGCGACATCAGCCGGATGAACATGCTGTGGGGTTTCATGGGCGCCTCCGACGGCTACTCGATCGTCACGGGCCTCGTCGAACTGGTCTCCGGCCTGCTCCTGCTCTCGCGTCGCACCTGGATCCTCGGAGCGCTCGGCTCGATCGTCTCCATGGTGCAGGTGCTGTTGCTGGACACCTTCTACAACGTGCCGGTGAAGTGGCTCTGCCTCGAATTCCTGCTCCTCGCGGTCGCGCTGCTCGCGCCGCAGTGGCTGAACCTGATCCGCGCCGGATTCGGCCGGGCCACGGGTCCCGCGCCCGCGATCTGGCCCGCCGCGGGCGCCGACCGGACCTGGCTGCGACGCACCGGGAGAACCGTCGCCGCGCTCGCCATCGTGAGCATCACCGGGCTCGGCCTGGTCTCCGGCGTCATGATCAAGGCCGCACTCGCCGAGCCGCGCAGCGAGATCGACGGGACCTGGCACGCGACCTCCTTCCTGGTGGACCGCCGCGAGGCGACCCTCGCGACCGATCCGGCGTGGATCAACGTGGCCATCACGTACCGCGGCCGCGGGATCTGGGAGTCCGCGGGCGAGCGCTTCACCACCTTCGTCACCCAGGACTCCACCGCACGGGTCACGCCCTGGCTCCTCGAGGTGGACGATTCCACGCTCACGATCAAGCCGGCCGAGTCCGGCCCCGAGACGGTGCTGCGGTACACGCAGCCCGGCCGCGACCGCCTGACGATCAGCGGCCGGGTCGACGGCCGCGACATCGCGGCGGTGTACGAGCGACGCCCGATGGACCGGCAGTCCGAGCAATTGCGGCTCACCCACACGGAGCCGGACCCGGAGACGCCGTCGCTGGATTTCCCCTGATCGCCCGTTGCACTTGTTACATCTGTCACTAGGAGTGGTCGTGAGTGAGACTTACGATGACGGCATGAGCGCACCTCAGAGCCGTGCGGAACCGGCGGGGCCGGCACCGTCGACGCCCGTGCCCGCGACCGTCCCACCGTTCGTCGCCGGACCGCCCGTACCACCCCCGCCCGCCCCTCCGGCCGCACCGCCGGAGCCGCGGTGGTCGGGCGTGCAGAAGCTGGCCTTCCGGCTGCTGTTCGTGCTCGGCGGCGGCATCATGCTGCTCTCGCTGTACGGGAACGCGGGCCTCGCGCTCGTCTGGCGGTTCTCCGGCGTCTGGTGGCTGCTCGCGCAGATCGGCAGCTACGTCAGCCGCGGCGAGGGCGTCGACATCGTCCTCTCCGCGGGTGGCGACAACCTGTGGCAGTGGTGCGTGCACCTGGGCTGGATCGTCGTCGGCCTGGTGATCGTGGCGGTGTGGACGGCGCTCGACCGCGACCGCCCGAACTACCGCTCCCTGCTGGGACTGCTGGGCGTGCTCGCGCGGTTCGTGCTGGCGATCTCGATGATCATCTACGGCCTCGCGAAGGTGATCCCCACGCAGATGGGGTTCATGATCCTCCCGTCGCACCAGTTGCAGCTCACCGGCGATACCAGCCTGTTCACCACGCTGTGGGGCTTCATGGGCGCGTCGGTCCCGTACATGGTGGTCACGGGCCTGGTCGAGCTGCTGGCCGGCATCCTGCTGCTGTGGCGGCGCACGTCGCTCCTGGGGTCGCTCGTGGCGATCGTGGCGATGAGCCAGGTCTTCCTGCTCAACCTGTTCTACGACGTGCCGGTGAAGATCGTCTCCGGCGAGCTGCTGCTCGTGGCGATCGCGCTGACCGTGCCCTCCCTGCCCAACCTGGCGCGCGTGGTCTTCCACCGCCCGGCACCGGCGCCCCCGGCGCCGCTCCCCGTCGCCGGCGCCGGGCGCGCGTGGTCCCGGATCACGGGCCAGGTCGTGAAGTTCGCGGTGGCCGGCCTGATGTTCGTCCTCATCGCCGCGCAGGGGGTGGTGATGACCTACGTGATCCACACGCCGCGCTCCGACCTCGACGGGGTCTGGCGGGCGACGTCCTTCACCATCGACGGTGCGCCGGCGGGCCTCACCCAACGCGATCCGGCGGCGTGGTCGAACGTCGCGATCACCTTGCGCGGCAGTCGCTCGAACGAGACGATCACGAAGCTGGGCGAGATCTACGACAGCGTCGTCACCCAGGAGCCGTCCGGCTACACCACGGCGTGGCGGCTCGATCTCGACGGCGACGTCCTCGAGATGCGCAAGCGCGAGAACGACGCCCCGCTGCGGGTGACCGCGCGACTCGACCGCGACCGGCTGCATCTCAGTGGCACCGTCAGCGGCAAGCGTTTCGAGGGCGTCTACGAACGCCGGTTCATGGAGCGGGAACGTTCGCACTTCCGGTTGGTCCAACCCGACGATCCGGGCCCCGTCGGCCCGGAACAAGGAGGTTCGTGAGATGACGAGACCGTTCCGGTTCGCGCTGGTCGCACTGCCCGTGCCGCAGCTCGGCGACTGGGCCGGCTACGCCCGCTCGGTCGAGTCCGACGGCTTCGACGTGCTGGCGCTACCCGAGAACTACCCGCTGCCCGACGGTTTCACCTCTGCGGCGGTGGCGCTCGGCGCGACCTCGACACTGGAGGTGGCGAACTTCGTGGTCGCCGCGCCACTGCACGACCCGAAGCACGCGGCGTGGCAGGCACATTCGCTCGCGGCCACCAGCGGCGGCCGGTATCGCTTCGGCATCGGCACGGGCCGCCCCGACGTGGCGGGCGACGCCGCCGCGCTCGGCGTGCCCTTCGGCACCGGCTCCCAGCGCCTCGCCCGGGTCGTGCAGACCCTGGACGCGCTCGCCTCGCTCGACGGTGCCGGCCACACGCCGGTGCTCATGGCCGCGGGCGGCCCGAAGGCGCTCGCGGTCGCGCGGGAGCGGGCGGACACGGTGGCCCTGGCGACGGCGCCCACCACCACGGCGGAGCGGCTCGCGGAACTGACCGCGCCGCTGCGGGACCGGGTGGAGCTGGCCTGCTCGATCTTCGCGGTCAACGGCGCCGTCCCCGCCCATGCCCGCGCTTTCATCGGCTCCGATCTCGACGCGCTCCGCGCCGTGGACTCCCCGGCGGTGCTGGACGGCTCCGTCGACGAGATCTGCGCGACCCTTCGCCGCCGCCGCGAGCAGTACGGCTTCTCGTTCATCGCGCTCGGCGGGCACACCGTCGACGCGATGCGTCCGGTCGTGGCGCGCTTGGCCGGAACGTAGTACGCCGACGGCTCCCCTCCCCCACGATCTCGGCGCATGATGGAGGCATGCGCCCAGAGCTGAGGTCCGTGCCCGGTACCGCCCCGCGGGGCGTGGTCTTCGGGGATCCGCACGTCACGCCCGACGGGACGACGGTGATCACCGTCTCGCGGATCCGGCGCCGCCGCAGCGGCGAGGACCGGGTCTCGGCGATCGGCGTTTACACCGTCCGTGACGGGCAGGCGGTGTGGTCGCCGGCCGTCGACGCGGACCGCATCGCACTGCTCGGCGTGACGACGGGGCTCATCGCCGCCACGCTGGCCTCGCTCGCCGTGGTGCGGAAGCCGCCGTGGCCGGCGCTCACCGGGACGGTCACGGTGACTCGGGGCCGATAGCGCTCTCCGGTCCAGCGACCATCGCGACCTGCACCAGCTCGACGCCGCGCGCCCGCGAGACCCAGGTGCCGCGACCGGGCGGCTGCGGCGACATCTTCACCGCCCCGAGCACGGTGCCCTCGTCGCGGGAGCCGCTCATCACCAGGCCGTCGGCGGCGAGGTCGCGGATGCGGGCGAGGAAACTCTCGTACAGGCCGCGGGCGAGGCCGCCGCTGCGCCGGGCGATGACCACCTTCAGGCCGATGTCCCGCGCCTGGGGCAGCAGTTCCAGCAGCGGTGCCAGCGGGTTGCCGGTGGCGCTCGCGACGAGGTCGTAGTCGTCGACGATCAGGTAGATGTCCGGACCGGTCCACCACGACCGGTCCCTGAGCTGCTGTGGTGTGACGTCCGCGCCCGGGCACCGGTCCCTCAGGACCTGCACCAGGTGGGCGACCATGGGCGTCAGGGCGTCCGACGACGAGGCGTAGCCGGCGAGGTGGTCTCCCTCGACCGCGCCGAGCAGCGTCCGGCGGTAGTCGACGAGGACGATCTTCGTCTGCTGCGGCGAACCGCCGGCGACGAGGCCGGCGATGATCGTGCGCAGGGTCTCGGTCTTGCCGCACTCGCTGTCTCCGAGGACGAGGAAGAAGGGCTGCGTCTCGAACTGCAGAGTGGCGGCGGCGAGTTCGGACTCCCCGACGCCGAAGACGGCGTGCGTCGGCGGCGCGTCCCGGCGGGCCGGGATCCGGTCCCGGAGCACCAGATCCGGCAGCATCCGCACCTCGGGTGCCCGGTCGTCGTACTTCTGCGCGAGCTCGTCGACCATCGCCCCCTGAGCCGTGGGCAGGTCCGCGGCGGTCGTGCCGCACGGGAGCGCGACGAGCATGTGCAGTTGCTCGGAGGTGATCCCCCGACCGGGCCGGCCGACCGGCACGGAACCGGCCACCCGGCGGCCCATCTCGGAGTCCATCGGATCACCCAGCCGCAGTTCGATCCTGGTGCCCAGCTGGTCCTTGACCGCGGGCCGGATCTCGCCCCACCGGGACGCCGCGATCACCAGGTGCACGCCGTACGAGAGTCCCTGCGTGGCCACCGCGTTCACCTGCGGCTCGAGCGTCTCGAATTCGGTCCGCAGCACCTGCCAGCCGTCGATCACGAGGAAGACATCGCCGAACGGATCGGCGGCCGCCGCGGGGTGCGCGCGGTACTGCGCCATCGACGCGACCCCGTGCTCGCGGAAGGCCGCCTCGCGCCGCCGGATCACGCCCGTCACCTCGGCGACGGTGCGGCGCACCCGGTCCGGGTCCAGTCGGCCTGCCACGGAGCCGACGTGCGGGACGCCGGCGATGCCGGCCAACGAGCCACCGCCGAAATCGAGCACGTAGAACTGGATCTGCCGCGGCGTGTGCGTCAGCGCCGCCGAGACGACGAGGGTCCGCAGCGCGGTCGACTTGCCCGACTGCGGACCGCCGACGACCGCGACATTGCCCTGCGCGCCGTGCAGATCGACCAGCAGCAGGTCCCGCCGTTGGTCGTAGGGCCGGTCGACCACGCCGATCGCCACGCGCAGCGGTGTCGAATCGGTACGCCGCAGGTGGGCCGCGAGGTCACCGACGGGCGCGGAATCGTCGAGCGGCGGCAGCCACACCTCGTGCGCCGGGAGCCCGTGCCCGGCCAGGCGCGCCACCATCGTCTGCAACAACGACGGTGCGCCGTGTGCCGGCGCGGCCGACGACGGTACGCCCGTCGCCGGAACGGGATCGCCGGGCTGCGCCGGGATCCGCATCAGGCCCGCGGGCAGCCCGGAGCGCCGGCGTTCGACCGGCGCCGGGGCGTTGCGGTACTCGCGCACCGCCGCGTTGCCGACCGCACCGCGGCGCGCCGTCGACGCGGCGGAGACGGGCGGCTCGTACTCGCCCGAGACGTAGCAGGCGTGGAACCTGCGCGGCGGATCGGCGTCGAACTTGAGGTATCCCGCGCCCGGCGTCGACGGCAGGTGGTACGCGTCCGGCACGCCGAGAACGGCACGGGACTCACTGGCGGAGAAGGTCTTCAAACCGATCCGGTACGACAGGTGCGAGTCGAGGCCGCGCAGCTTGCCCTCCTCCAGCCGCTGCGAGGCCAGCAGCAGGTGGATGTGCAGCGACCGGCCGAGCCGACCGATCGCGACGAACAGCTCCGCGAAATCGGGTTTCTGCGAGAGCAGTTCGGAGAACTCGTCGACGATCACGACGAGCGCGGGCATGGGATCCAGCGGCGCTCCGGCCCGGCGCGCCTTCTCGTACTCGCCGACGTTCGCGAAGTTGCCCGCCCGGCGCAGCACCTCCTGGCGGCGGTTCATCTCCCCGGAGAGGGCGTCGCGCATGCGGTCGACCATCGCGATCTCCTCCTCGAGGTTGGTGATGACCGCGGCGACGTGATGAAGACTCTCCAGGCCGAGGAACGTGGCACCGCCCTTGAAGTCCACGAGCACCAGGTTCAACGCCTCCGGCGGGTGGGTGGCCACCATGGACAGCACCAGTGTCCTGAGGAATTCCGATTTTCCTGATCCGGTTGCCCCGATGCACAATCCGTGCGGGCCCATGCCGTTCTCGGCGGCCTCCTTGAGGTCCAGCTCCACGGGCTCGCCCCGCGGGCCGATCCCGATCGGCACCCGCAGCCGCTCGCGGGCGGAGCGCTCGCGCCACACCGACTCCGGCGTGATGGCGGCGGCGTCCGTGATGCCGATCAGGGCCGGCAGGCCGGGATCCACAGGCCCCGCGGCACCGTCGAAATCGAGGAGTTCGGCCATCGACGCCGGGCGGAACCGGCCGATCCGACGCGCCGTGACCTGCGCCGCGCCCGCGGTCACCGCGTCCGGCTGGGCGAAGTACTCCACTCCGGCCGCGCTGCGGGCGCCGAGTCTGCGGGACTCGTCGATCACCAGATTCAGGCCGCTCCGGGCCGCGAGCGAATCCGGCTCCGGAGACAGATCGAGCACCGTCACGCCGTCGATCCCGACGGCCACGTCGAGCACACCGCCGGGCGTGACCGCGATCCCCCGGTCCAGCAGGATCACGTGGTGGGGCCGGGTGGGATCGGCCGGCGCGGAGCGGGAGAACGCGCCGCGCTCCGCGAGCTCCACGGCGATCGCGTCTTCGAGCTCCGCCGCCGAGCCGTACACGGTGCGTACGGGACCGAGCCCGTCGCACTGCGTGGGATGCGCCACGTGCGGAAGCCATTTCAGCCAGCCCCACTCCGCCGAGTCGACATCGGGCGTGGCGGCGGCGATCCGCACGTGATCCGGTCCGTGCAGAGTCACCAGGGCCAGCAGCATCGCGCGCGCCGTGTCGAAGACCTCGGCGCGCGGGCCGCTGAGCCCGACGGCGGGGAAGCCGCGCACCGCGACTGCGACGGGCAGGCCGGGCACCGACGCGCCGTGCCGGACGAACCGGCGCAGCGCCACCGTCGACACCGGCTCCAGGTCCTCGAGCGGCCCCGTCTCGGGCGGGACCAGGCGGGTGGCGAGCCGCTGGCTGCCCACCCCGACGCGGACGTGCAGGAAGTCCGGGTCCGCCGGGCGCCGCTCCCACATCCGCCGGGAGCCGACGCACCCGGGCAGCGCAGCGGGATCCGGGTGGATCCACTCGAGGGCGGCGCGCTGCTCCGCGCGCGTGCGGTCCACCTGGGCGCGGACCTGTCCGAGGTAGCGCAGATAGTCCTTCCGGTCCTCGTTGAGCTCGGCGGCGGACGCGCCGTTGCCCTTGTTGTTCATACCGTACATGCCGAACATCGACATGAGCATCATGAGCGGGAACATCATCATGAACGGGCTCTGCATCATCGCGCTGCCCGAGGTGAACATCAACGCGATCATGCCGACCACCGCGACCACCATGACCACCGGCAGCAGCTTGGCGAGCAGTCCACCGGGCACGGCGCGCGGGATCTCGGGCGGCGCCTGCAGCGCCACCTCACCACCGGGCGTGCGCGGCGGCGCAAGCCGTTGCTTCCGCGCGAATCCCTCTGTGACCGGCTCGAAAACCACGTCGGTCGTGTCAGCCACCCTCGGCCTCCCCCGGACTGCGGCGCGCCCCCACGCACCGTCGTGACTCCACTGTGCATCGCCGGGCCCGCGGCCGGAGGTCTTTCGGCGAACCCCGGGCAGAAGGGAACCGATCGCCGCTCTGGTGCGTCCAATGAGTATCGGGCCCTTGTTCCACGGGCCGAGCAGGGCGATGCGAGGGGGCGTTGTGACGGACACGATGGAGGAGACATCCACCGAGGTGGCACGGCTGAGCCGGGTCTCCGTGCTGTGCGGCGGAGCACAGGTCGACGTCTCCCTGCCGCTGCTCACGCCGACGGAAGTGCTGATCCCCGAGCTGATCCGGCTGTTCGGGGATCGGATCGGCGGCTCGGCGGAATCGGCGTGGTCCCGCCCCTGGCGGCTGGCACCGGTCGGTGGCGAGCCGCTTCCCGGGCCGCGCACCCCGGCGGACGCCGGTATCACCGACGGTGCCCTGCTCGTCCTGTTCGTAGCCGACGCACCTCCCCCACCTCCCGTCTTCGACGACGTCTTCGACCGCACCGCGGCGGATCTCGTGGTGGGACGCCGCTGGGACGAACGGTCGGCGTCCCTCGTCGGCCTGGTGGTGCTGGGGCTGGCGACCATCGCGACCGGCGCGGTGGCGCTCCGGCTGGGCCTCGCGCCCCGCGGTGCCGACGGTGACCGCCCCGGGGTCGATCATGTCTTCGCACAGTTGTGGTGCGGGGCTGCGTCTCTCGCGCTGATCGTCGGATCGGTGCTGTGCGCGCGGCGAGCGGCGTCGCCCGGACCGGTCCCCACCGCGCTGGCGATGTGCGCCACCGCCCTCGCCGCCGTCACCGGCGCCCTCGTCGTGCCGCTCGGTGCCGACGGCCGGTACGGTCCCGCGCACGCACTGCTCGCGACGGGGGCGGCGGCCGTCACCGCGCTCGTCGCGCTGCGGTTCACCGGTCGCGGTACCGCGGTGCACACGGCGCTCCTCGCCGCGGCGGCGCTCGCCGGGCCGGCCCTGTTCGCCGCCCTGTGGCTGCCCGGCCACCGCGCGGCGATCGGTGCCACTATCGCGATCGCGGGGTATCTCGTACTGGTCTTCGCCGCCCGGATCGCCGCCGTCGCGGCACGGCTGCCGCTGCCCCACGTCCCGGCCGCGGGCGAGCGGATCGACCCGATCGACGACGATCCGCCACCCACGGTGGCCGGGATCGGCGCGGTCGCAGCGGGACTCGGCGAGGAGCAGCCTGAGCGGGACCGTCCGCCGCACTCCGATCTGGCGCAGCGCATCTGCACCGGGATCACCGTGGGCGCTGCCTCCGCCGGGGCGGTGGCAGCGCTGACGGTGGGGGCCGCATCGCGGGAGCTGCCCGGGCATCACCTGGCTTTCGCACTCGTCATGGCAGTCGCCTTCTGTCTGCGGGGCCGCACGCACGCGGAGCCCGTCCAGGCAGGGGCGACGGTGCTCAGCGGCGCGACCGTCGCGATCGGCACCGCCACGAGCCTCGCCTGGGGATACGGCTCGTGGCCGGTCGTCGGGCTGGTCGTACTCGCCGTGATCGCCGGCCTGGCACTCGCCTGCGGCGCAGCGGCACCGCGGCGGGTCTTCACCCCGGTGCAGCGGCGCCTGGCGGAACTCGGCGAGTACCTCACGATCGCCGCCGCCGGACCGCTGCTGGGCTGGGTGTGGGACGTCTACGCCACCGTCCGGAATCTCTGATGCGGCACCGGATCCGGGCGGCCGCCGCGGCGGTGGTGCTCGCGGTCGCCGTGCCCGTGGTCCCGTCCTGGCCGGCGTCCGCCGATCCGCCGCCCGACGGTGCACCGCGCGGCCCCGTCGGCCCTCTTGCTCCCACGGTGCAACGGACGCAGTGCAATACGCTCCGTACCCAGCCGGGAACCGATTACTCCCGCGCTGATCACGCGGCGCGGTCGCTGCGCTTCGGCGAGGCGTGGCGGTTCACCCGGGGCGAGGGGCAGCGGGTCGCGGTGATCGACACCGGCGTCACGCCCCATCCTCGGCTCGGCGAGGTGATCCCCGGCGGGGACTACGTCTCCACCGGGGACGGCCGCGACGACTGCGATGCCCACGGTACGGCGGTCGCCGGGATCATCGCCGGCCGGCCCGCGCCGGGCGACTCCTTCGCCGGCGTCGCGCCGGCGGCCTCGATCATCGCGATCCGCCAGGCCAGCGCCGCCTTCGAGCCGAAGCAACGGGGAGTGAACAGCCATGGCAACGTGACCACCATGGCCTATGCGGTGGTTCGCGCCGTCGACCTCGGGGCCACCGTCATCAACATCTCCGAGGTGGCCTGTGCGGGCTCCGCGTCCGCGCTCGGGGACGACGCCCTGGGTCGCGCGGTGCGGTTCGCCGCGGAGCGGAACGTCGTGGTGGTCGCAGCGGCCGGCAACGTCGACTCCGGCACCGCCTGCGCCGAACAGAACACCGATCCGGCGCGGCCGGCGACGATCGCGTCGCCCGCGCGGTTCGCGGAACAGGTCCTCGCCGTGAGCGCCACCGAACCCGACGGCCGGGCCGCACAGTTCTCCCTGGCCGGCCCGTGGGTCGCGGTCGCCGCCCCCGGAACCGACGTCACCACCCTCGAGCCGCGCGGAGCTGGGCTGGCCAACGCCCAGACGACCCGGTCCGGTACGACGCCGCTCGCCGGAACCAGCTACGCCGCACCGTACGTCGCCGGGGTCGCCGCCCTCGTGCGGGCCCGGTTCCCGCACCTGAGCGCCGCCCAGGTGCGCGCCCGGATCCTGGCCACCGCCCGGCGGTCCGCGAGCACCGGTGGCGCGGGCATCGTCGATCCCGTGGCAGCGGTCTCGGCGACCCTGCCCGGCGAGGCCCCGGCGCCCGGGAGGCTAGAGATCGCCGCGGCGCCCGCGCCGGACACCCGCCCGCGTACCGTCGCGCTCGGCGGGGTCGCGCTCCTCGTCATCGCCGCGATCGCTGCGTGCCTCGCGCGCCGCTGAACGTCAGTGTTCCGTACGGACCCGGTCGGGGCGGCCCGGTGCGGGGCCGTCCGCGTCTACGCGCTCAACGGGTGTTCCGCTGCGTAAGCGAGCTGCTCGTCGATTGGATCACCGGTACGCTCAACGCGCAGCCTCGAGAACCGAAGCGAGTGCAGCCCGAACCCGGTCGACGCCTGCCTCAGGACGCTCTACCACCCGAGACGTCGTCGGATCCGGAAGGCGAGTCAGCGGGAGAGGGTGATCGGCGTTCCGTCGCGGGTGACCGATGCCGCTTGCCTCGTCAAGTCCGGGCCCGCGGGGATCGCGGTGAGCACCGACCACGCCACCGGCCTCGGCTTGTGCTTCAGACCCAGGATCTGCGCCGTCGCCGAGTCCGGAATGCCGTAGCGCACTCCCGAATCGGAGATGTAGAAGAGCCCGTCCCGGCGCTCGCCGCCGGGCTCGGCCGCCACCACGTACTCGCCCGATCCGGCCGGGATGGCGGCCGCATCGAGGGCGTCCCCCGCACCGTCGGCGCCGGCCAGCGCGACGGGATCGTCGGGGCCGGGGAGGGCCCGGAAGGTACGCAGTTCGACGGTGCCCCCGCCCCGTCCGTCGGCGGACGCCGCCGCGCAGAGCACCGGCGCATCGCGCAGCGTCCGCAGCGACGGCCGGCGGTCGGGCAGGGCGCCGACCGCAACGGTGCGGCGCAACGCAGCCGCGGCGACCGTTGTCGCGGGCACCGTCGCGATCGGCGCGCCACCGGTGTCGCCGGACCGGATCAGGTCCGCCGCCCAGGATCCGACCTCCTGCACACCGTCGGCGAGCACGACGTACAACCGATCTCGGTCCGCGTCCGCGACGCGGACCACGTCACCCACCCGGACTCCGGGGACGGCGTTCGACGGCTGCCCGCGACCGGGAATCTGGGGCACGACGATCGGATCGACCGGGGCGAAAGCGTTGAGCACGTGCGCGCTGACGGCGCGGGCGACGGCGCCGTCGATCCCGGCGACCCGTCGGACCACCGGGTCGGTGGGATCGATCGCGGCTCGAACCCCCCGGAACAGCAGGAAGTGCTCGTCCCCACGGCGGACGAGGACCGCGCCGTCATCGGCGGTGCCCGCATCGACCGAGGTGACCATCGTGTCGAGCGCGTCCCGTGCGGTGGGCATGTCCGACGGTGCCGGCCGCGTCCGGTCGCACAGCAGCCACGGGGAGGCACCGTCGGTCCACGCCGACACCGGGCCGAGGATCTGCGCCGGCGCGCCGACGATCCCGACCTCCGGACCGCGCCGGAAGTCGCTGAGCCGCCGGTCCTTGACTGCGGTGGGCTGCTCCGCCTCACCGACCACGAGGCGCGCGGACGCGAGGCCGGTCACGGGATGCAGGACGTCCTCGGCGCGGACGTACAGTGCGCCGGACTCCTTGGCGAGCACGATCTTCGCGTCACCCACCGCCCCCTGTGGGCGCAGCAGCGCGAGGACGCCGCACCCACCCGTGATGACGAGCGCGAGCACCAGACCGACGACGAGCGAGCGGGACTGCGAGGCCATCGGATCGGAGATCATCCGCGGATCACGGCGCAGCAGCGCATGATCCATTCGGCGAAGAATGAACCGATAGCCACTGACCTGCGCGCGCGTGGTCAATTGCTTCCGCATGAAGCCGCCCTCCCCCAAGGTGCGTGCCGATCACTTCCCCCGAAGCGACCGTCGTGACGCCGAGAATACGGTACTTTCGGCGCACGGCACCACGTTTCGGGGGAGACGGCGGGCCTTCGCAGGGGGATGCACATGGAAAACGTCACTCGTTCACCCGAATTCATCGCGCCCGGGAGGTGGCATCGCGCGGCGTGGCCCACGACGGGCGCCGTACTACTCGCGGAATCGGCCAGCGCCGCCGCCGGTCTGGGGGTCGCGGGGTTCGGCGGGCCGCACTGGGCCGCCGCGGCGGCGACGCTCACCGTCGGCGTGGGTGCCCTGTTCCGCGTGCGGGGCCGGTCGGGGGCAGAACGCCTCGCCGACCGGCTCTCCGTCCGGGGCGCGGCGCGCTCATGCATCACCGCCGCGCCCGCTCCCTGTGGCGGGGAGATCGGGGTCCGCCACACGGACCGGAGGCTGACCGTGTTCGTGCGGCTGGCACCGTCGGCGCCGCTGCTGATCGCCATGGCGCGGAAGGAGGACCCGTCGATCCCCCTGGGGCCGCTCGCCGCGCTCCTGCGGCATGCGGACACGCCCGCCGCGCGCACCGACCTGCTCCTCGTGGGCGGCCGCGCACCGGGCGAACCCCTCGCACCGCGGCTGCGGTACCAGCAGCTCCTCGGGCCACTGCAGCGCTGGGCGTCGATCGACGCCGTCGTCGCGGTGACGATCGACGCGGCCGATTGTGCCGCAGCCTGCGCGCGTCGGGGTGGCGGACCGTCGAGCGAACTGCGGGTCGCCGCGATGCTGGCGCAGCGCACCGTCGACGTGCTCCGCGCACGGGGGATCCCGGCCGTGCCGCTGGGCCCGTCCGAGGCGGCGGCGGTCGATCCCACCGCCCCCGCGGACGCCGTCCCCTGTGATCCGGAGACACTCGCGCGGCGCGATCTGGGAGCCCTTTTCACCGTCGACGCGCCGGGCCGTGCGGCACTGTCCTTTCGCGCCGATCCGGCCGGGGGCGTCCGGCTCAGTGCCTGGCGGTCGGCCGCCGGGCCGACCGCACCGACTCGCCGCAGCGCACAGGAGGCGACGGGACCGGCGAGCGCTCTGGACGCGCTCCATGTCCCGCTCGCCGGCTGCGGCCAAGTGCTCGGCTCCGACGCGAGCGGAGGCCCGGTCTCCGCTCGGCTGCACGGTCGCGGAGTGCGCACCGTCTGGGCGGCGGTGGCGGACGATCCGGCGCGGCAACTCGTGGAGCGGGCCGTCGCCACGGGCGCCAGGGTACTGATCGTGACGGGTCGGCCCGCGATGTGGCAGCCGCTGGTGGCCTGGACGGGTTCGCCTCGGCACCTCTGGATTTCAGGGTGGCGCTATCCACCGCAGTTCGCGCCCCTGCAGCCCTCCGACTACACGGTGACCGTCCTCGACGGTACGGCCGCCGGCACGGCTCCGGGCGCCGTGGAACCCTCGGGCACCGTGTGGCGGCTCGAGCGGGCGGGGATGTCCCCGGTGAGCGAGGCGGACGTCGTGCTCAGTCAGCCGATGCCGGGCATGCTCACCGTGCGCACCGACGGCGCGGCGGCGACGCTGCGACTCGTGGCCTGATCGCGCACCGAGTACGGCCGGGCCCGGCAGCCCTTGTCCGGCTGCCGGGCCCGTCTTCGCTCCCGCCCGCCTACTGCCAGCCGGCGGCGGCCTGGGTGTTGGTCTGCTGCATGGACACCACGGCGTTCTCGGCCGCGGTCTTCACCCGCGTCAGGAGATTGTTGATGTCCTCGAAGCTGGTGTTCCACCGCGTCTGCACGGCCTGGTAGGCCGTCGCGGATTCCTCGTCCTCCCAGGCGTTCGCGAACTTGTTCTGCTCCGTGCGGATCGCGTCGGCCTGCTGCATCAGCACGGTCGTGCGCTGCGCGATGTCGTCGAGCGCGCCGCGGATCGTGGCGTAGTCGTACCGGATGAAATCGCTCATGGTGTTGTCCCCCTCTGTCTTTCGGATTCTTCTCTACAGGTTCAGCGCCGACGTGATCTCGGAGGTGTTCTGCTCCTCCTGCGAGCCGTAGCTCGTGGTGTTGCTCGAGAGCATGGTGCTGATGTCGACGAGCGCCGTGTTGACCTTCGCGGCGCTCTCGTCCCACCGCGCCATCACGCCGAGGAAGGCGACCTGCGCCGCACCCGCCCAGACCCCCTGCGTGGCTTCCACGTCGCCGCGCAGCTGGCCCAGGGTCGTCTTCATCTGCACCCCCAGGTCGTCCAGCGTCTCCGCACCGGTCTTCATCGCCGCGAGTTCGGCCCTGGTTCCCATGTCGTACTCCTCCCCGCCGGACGTGCCGGCACGTCTCGGCCCGCACCGGATGGTGCGTGCCGTCCCCGGTCACGGCGTCCAGCCGCCTCCCGGAAGCTCCTCGCAGGCGCGCCGGAGCGCCCTGCCGATACGATGCGTGCTTCCCTCGGCGACGGAGATCCACTCCCCCGCACCCGGTTCGCTCGCCGTCCGCACCACGATGCGCCCGGCGGGCGAGTCGACCACCGCGACCACGGTCCCGCACCGCCGATCGCCCGCGTGCACCGTGAACTCGACGCTGCGCTGCGAGCGCGCGAAGCACCTGCCGATCAGCCGGGCCGCGTCCGCGTCCACCCCGATGGCGCGCAACGCCGCGGCGATCTCGCCCGCGTCGCCGGAGCGCAGAGCAGCCCTACCGGATTCGGCGGGAAAGGACGCCGCGACGACCGGCGCCGCCGGCTGCGCCGACCCGAGGACGGGTGCGACGAGTACCGCCAACCGGTCCGCGGAACCGTCGCAGTGCGGCAGGTCGACGGTGGCGGTGCCCGCCGTCCGGACCACGCGCGCGGTCAGGTGCCCCGCTCGCGCCAGGCACAAGCGGGTGTCGAGCACGCCGTACCCCCGAGCCTCGATCCGCACCTGCGGCGCGGCCAGCACGTCCAGGGCCGCCGTCTCGGCGTCGTCGAGCGCAACCGCCGGCGCGCTGCGCGCACCGGAGGCCGACGCGTCCTCGACCGGGCCGGCGGGCCGCCGCGGGTCCGGCGGTGTCCACAGCACCGGCGGCACCTCGGTGCCGAACCGGGCGCGCAGGGCCGCCACCGCGTGCGCGGTCACAGTTCTTCCACCTGCGACTCGCCGTGAGCCCCCAGGACCGCGGGAGCGGCGTGGACCACGAAGGCCTCCGGCGCATCGCCCGGCTCCGTCGAGGGCGTGGCGCCCTCGTGCCGGGTCGAGTGCTTGGCCGCGGCGGCGCCGGCGGCACCCAGCATGCCGGCGGGCATCATCGGGATGCCGCGGGCGCCGGAGGACGACCCGCTCGCCGCAGTAGGGGCAGGCGCGACGGCGCCACCCGGACCGCCGCGCTGCACGGCGCCCGCCGGGTAGGCCGAGAGCGGCGGTGCGGGCACGCCGACGCCGCCCCCGCCGCGCCCGGCACCCGAGCCTGCGCCCTTGTCCTTCGCGGGCTTGGTCCGGGCGCCCGGCAGCGCCGGCGGCGCGGCGAACTCCCAGGGAGCACGGAGCGGCTCGGCCGCGCGCTCGAAGCCCGCCATCACCGCCGCCGCGGTACCGTGCGCCTGCTGTTCCACGCGCTCGGAATCCGCTGCGGCGCCGAGCAGTGCGGCGACGGCCGGTTCCGGGCCACCGGCGGCCGCGGCGGCCTGTGCGGTCTCACGCTCGGTGCGCATCCGGGTGGCCTCCGCGACGGACGGCATGGCGCGGGCGGCGGTCTCGTACGCCGCACCCTGCCCGGAGAGCTTCGCCGCGTACTCCGCCAGGTCCGCCGCGTGCCGGGCCAGCCACCGCGCGTACTCCGGCAGCGGCCCCGTGCGGCGAGCGGCGCCGTCCTTGCGACCCAGGTCCACCGCCCCGTCGAGCTGGACGACCAGCCGATCGAGCCGGACCGCGGCCTCGCCGTACGCCGCGGCGAGCCGCGCGGTCTCCTGCGCCGCCGTGGTCAGCGGCTGCGCGCCCGCACCGCCGAGCAGATCACCCGCGAGCCGCTCAGTGCTGCGGGAGGACCAGTCGACGCCGGTGAAGCCCGGATCGCGGAGCACCGTCAGACCGCCAGGCCGAGAGTCGTGGCGAGCTCGGCGTCCCCGCGCTGCACGGCGGTCACGTGCCCGGAGACGGCCTCCCCCAGGCGGCGCAGGTCCGCCACCGCGGTCTCCGCTGCGCGGAGCTGCGCCTCCCCCATGCGCTGCGTGGTGCGAGCCACCGTCTGCGAGACCTCGTCCCGGCCGGTGGCGGCCGGCGCCGCGTGCGCCTGGAACCGCGTCTGCGCGCCGCGCAGGTCCTCCACGATCCGCTCGATGCCGCGCGCGATCTCCCGCGCCTGCTGCGGATCCATGCTCAGCTTGGTACCGGTCACGATTGCACTCCCCCCGAAGTCGTCCCTATTCATTAGACGCACCGGCTCCCGGTGCGGTTCCGCCTCTTACAGGCGCAGTTCCACGTCCGGCTCGTCGTACCGCTCCGCGGGCACCGCGTCCCCCACCACCTGTGGGCCCACCAACGGCAGATCGCCCAGGACCTGCTCGCCGTTGTCGCTCGTGACGAGGTAGTCGGGTACGGCGTGATCGCCGGCCGACGCCGCGCGGGCCCCCGCCGCGCCCGCGGCGCCGATCGGCATCATCGGCGCCGCCACGCCGCCACGCGTGATGACGTCCGACGAGGCGGGCACGGTCCGGGCGCCGCCCTCCACCACCGGGGCGCGGGCCGCGGGCGCCGCCGACTGGGGCTGCGCCAGCGAGGCCGCGGCCGCACCCACACCGCCGCCGAGGCCTCCGAGGCCGACCGCGCCGGATCCTCCTCCACCGCCGGCCCCGCCGGCCGTGAGCGTCGCGGCGGCCGGGAAATCGTCCGCGGCAGTCACTTCCGATGCTTCCGTATCCGCCTCCGCCGCAGACTCGGCGAGGCCGCCCAGCGCCTCACCCGCGGAGCTCGCGAGCCCGACCGCGGTCTTCACCGCCCCCGAGACGGTATCGGTGGCGAGCTTCACGACGCCCGTCAGGGCGCCCGTCGCCGCCGAAACGACACCGGGGACGATCGATGCCGCGGCCTGTGCCGCCGCCGACGCCGCGGTCGTCGGCGGGGTGGCGACCGGCACCTTCCGCCCCGCCGCGCCCACCTGGGCGCTGAGCCCGGACAGTTGACTCTTGGTGCGCGAGACCACCTCCGTCGCGTGCGCGAGGTGCTCCTGCGCGGCGGCGACGGCGGCCGCCTGCCCCGGCGGGAGCCACAACGACGGACCGAGCGCCGCGATCACGGACATGAACGAATCGATGATCGCCTGCAGTTCGGCCTCGCCCGCACCGACCACCGTCGCCGCTTCGCCGACCGCGGTGGAGAGCTCGGCGCCCTGCTCGGCCGCCAGCCCGGTGCCGGTGGCCGCCTCGAGCCCCTTGCCCGCGGCCGCCGTGGCGGCCGGCCCCTGCCACACCGACGAGAGCTGACTGATCGCCTGCATCCCCGCCGAGGCGCCCTGCTCGAGGGCCTTCGAGGCGCCGGAGAGCGCCGCCGACGGGTCCAGCCCGGAGAAGCTGCCGGACCCGAAGGTCGAGAGCAGGTCCGTCATCGGCTTGACCAACCCGGCCACGTCGAAGCCGGGCACCTGTGGGGCCTCCGGGACGCCCTTGGGCGCCTCCGGGAGTTCCTGCTGCGGCGTCGTTTTCGGGGCGGTGGGCACGGGTGGCAGGCCGAGCGCGGCGAGCACCTCGTTCACCGGCCGGTCCAGTAGGGCGCGGATCGCCGGGTCGAGTGCGGTATCGGGCGCGGCCGGAACCGCCACGGGATCGGCCACCGTCAGATCCCCACGGAACCCAGCCCCGCGACGTTCGCCGCCTCGGTGGCCCCGTACGCGGCGACGGTCGCCGCCGACGATGCGGCGATGGCCCCGTACAGGACACCGAGCTCGGCGACCGATTCCACGTGCACGGCCTGCGCGGCGGTGAAGGCCGCCAGGAAGTCCTGCCCGATCAGCCCCAGCGCCGGATTGAGCGCCGCGACGTTCGCCGCCGCGTCCACCGAACCGGCCGATACGACCGCCGCCCCGATCCCGGCGTTGGCGGCCCCGAAGGCCGCGATCGCCGAATTGACCGCCATGAACATTGCTCTCCCCCATCGTCTACGGCGGGCCCGGTGGATAAGGCCCTCATCAATTGGACGCACCAGCTCGGGATTCGGATCCCGATTCCTCCCCCACCGCTTTCAGCCCACCGCGAAGTCCGCGTGGAACCGTTCCATCACCGTGGCCCGCCGCGCCTGCACCTCACGAGCGGCCACGGCGCAGACGTCGACGATGCGCCGGCCGAGGGCGGCACCGTCGGACCTGCAGGCCGCAGGGGTCAGGGTGAGCCCGACCAGCGCGCACACCCCGTCGAGCTCGACCCGGATCGCGCCGTCCGGGCTGGAGACCGCGACGCGCAGGCCGTCGAGTTCGGTGCTGGTGCGCCGCAGCACCCGGAGCTGCTCGTGCGCGCGGGCCTCGATGCGGTCCATCTCGGCGCTCATCAGACCCGCCTCAGCCAGCTGCCGACGGCGTCGTCGTGCGCCTGCCGGGGCTCGGCGACCGGCTCCGGCAGCCGCAGGGCACGCAGCACCTCCGGCCCGACGCCCGCCCGCTCCAACTCGGCGCGACGCCGCAGGCCGGCCGTCGTGGCGGCCTCCCGGCACAGCCGGACGATGGCGTCGGCGAGGTCCTGCGGCTCGCGCCGCAGCTCCGTCCGCTCGATGGCGATGTGCAGCGGCGTGCCCTGGTCGTTGGCGCGCACCCGCAATCCGCCGTTGGTCGATGTGGCTATCGTCATGGTCTCCCCCTTCATCGTTCATTCCTCGCGCACGGTGCCCACGGCACGCTCGCACGCGCCGGCCAGCGGCGCAGCCGAGCGCCCCGCCTCGCACCCGACGCTGAGCTGCGCCGCCCCCGCCACCACGACGTACCAGTCCACGAACCGTTCGGCGTCGATCCGCTCGCGGTAGCCGATCACGTCCCGGCCGCCGACCCGGGTACTCGGGTTGAGGTCGCTGATCCGCCGGTCGGAGCGGCGGCTGAGGGCGGACTGCAGGTCGGCCGCGACGGCCGCGAGGTCCGACGGTGCCCGCAGCCGCGTCCGGACCACGGTCACCCGCCGGCCGTCGCCCGCCTCCGCGAGCCGCCGGTCCGGGCCGGGTTCGGTGACGGCCCAGCCCCGTGGCAGGTCGACGGAGGCACCGTCGAAGGCGACGCGGACGAAGGTCTCCGCAGGTGACGCGGGGCGTTCGGGCGCCGCCGGAGCCGTGCCGGGCAGGCACGCCACCGCGCTCGCCGCAACCACGCCGACGGTGCCGGCACCCGCCGCGACGAGCGGCCACCGCCGCCGCGACCGATGCGCGGTCGGTCGGTCCGGTGTCTCCCGAGCGGAACGGCTGGACTCCCGGGGCGCCGCCTCTGGAGCGGCGACGGCGAGCACGTCCTCCTGCGCCGTGCGCACCACCCGCCACAGTCCGGCGGTCGCCAATGCGCCGCGGACGGTGCGGTAGACCTCGGGCGGGCCGTCGACGAGCGCCTGATCGAGACCGTCGTCGAAGATCCGGCGGGCGGCGCGGACCGGATCCGGGTGGGACGCCGCGGCAACGGCTCTCCACTCCCCGTCGGCGAGGGCGAGGACGTGCGCCTGCGCGACCGGCCCGCGGCATTCGAGGACCAGCGCGCGACGGCAGTAGAGCAGGCCACCGGTACGTACGAGTGCCTCCGCCCGCGGCAGGACCTGCGCGTGCACGCCGAGCGACGCCGCGGCCGCCGCGACGAGGCCGCGGCGCGGGCCGCCGAAAACGCTGGGCGCCAGCACCGTCCACGACCGGGACGGCGCGCAGCCGCTCGCCGCGTCGGCGAGCCACTGCGCCCACCGCCGGGTGGTGCGGGCGGGCGCGGCGAACTCGTCGGCGTCCTCCGGTGCGGGCACCGATCGCACGGCACCATCGGGCCCGCGTACGTACCATTGATCCCCCGCGCAATCGATGACGATGCGCGCCGGGTCCCCCAACCCGATCATGGATCCGGACAGTAGTCCGCCGAGCCGGACGGACCACCGAGCTCGGTTCTTTCTCAGCAGATTCCCAGATCGCACCTCGTCGATGTATGCGCGACGAACTTGACACGACGTGATGCCAGACACATGATACTTGGTAGTATTGCTGGTCAAGGAGGTTTTGCAATGAACGGATTCGACGGACGAGTTGCCATCGTCACCGGTGCGGGCGGCGGCCTGGGCCGCGCCCACGCGCTCGCGCTCGCCGAGCGCGGCGTGCAGGTCGTCATCAACGACGTCGGCGGCGTCGCCGGCGCGCAGGCGGTCGTGGACGAGATCGTGGCGGCCGGGGGCACCGCGGTGGCCGATACCACCGACATCACCGATCTCGCCGCGGTCGAAGCGATGGTCGCCGCCACGCTGGAGCGGTGGGGCCGGATCGACATCCTCATCAACAACGCGGGGATCCTGCGCGACAAGAGCTTCGCGAAGATGGACCTCGCCGACTTCCGCAAGGTGGTGGACGTGCACCTCATGGGATCGGTGCACTGCACGAACGCGGTGTGGCCGCACATGGCCGAGCAGGGCTACGGCCGCATCCTGATGACCACCTCCGCCTCGGGCATCTACGGCAACTTCGGCCAGGCGAACTACGGCGCCGCCAAGTCGGCCCTCGTCGGCCTGACCAACGTTCTCGCGATCGAGGGCGCGCGCAAGGACATCCGCGTCAACGCCCTCGCCCCCACCGCCGCCACGCAGATGACGGACGGCCTCATCGACGCCGCCGACGCCGCCAAGCTCGGCCCCGAGACCATCGCGCCCGCCGCGGTCTTCCTCGTGTCCGACGACGCACCCACGGGCGTCATCCTCGGCGCGGGTGCCGGCGTCTTCGCCATCTCGAAGATGGTGGAGGGCCCCGCGATCCACCTCCCCGGCGGCGGCACCGCCGAGGAGATCGCCGCCCGCTGGAACGAACTGGACGACTTCGGCGGCTTCCGTTCCCACGCCTCGGCCTTCGAGCAGACCAACCACTACGTCGCGATCGCCGACGCCGCAGCACCGACCCCGGCCTGACCGAACCGTTCTTCACGAAACGAGCACTGTCATGACGAGTTCCGCCACGGAACTTCTCCACCGCACCGATATCGCGCCGGCCACGTACCGCTCGGTGGTCCGCGAGGACGCCCGCGCACAGCACGCCGCCGCACAGAAGGAGGCGGTCGCATGACGGGCGCACTCGACGACGGCTTCCCACTCGCCGCCGTCCCCGGTCACTACGCAGCGGAGAAGGGCGACACCGTCGTCGCCCGTGCCGACGGTGACGAACTGACCTGGCGCGAGCTGCACTTGCGCAGCAACGCGATCGCCCGCGGCCTGATCGACCGCGGTGCCGGCCCCGGCCGCATCGTGACACTGCTGATCCCCAACTCGACCGACCTGATCGTGGCGGTCTTCGCCTGTTACAAGGCCGGAGCCACACCGCAGGTCCTGTCCCCCAAGATGACGGCCTCCGAACTGGACGCCATCATCGCCCTCGGCGATCCCGCAGTCGTGGTCGCGACCGAGTCCGGCCCCGGCTCGGACCGGGCCGGCGCGGTGACTCTCGCCGTGCTCGCGGCCGGCCGCTCCGATACCGACCTCGGCGAGACCCGTATCGCCACCTCGTGGAAGGCCCCCACCTCCGGGGGCTCGACGGGGCGTCCGAAGATCATCCTGTCGGGCCGTTCGGGCGTCACCTCGTCGTTCGATCCGACGTTCTGGCAGATCGCGCCGGGCGACAGCACACTCATCACCGCGCCGATGCACCACAACGCGCCCTTCTCGACCGCGATGTGCACCGTCTTCGGCGGCGGCTCCGTGACCATGCTCAGCCGGTTCGACGCCGAGCGCACACTCGCCGAGGTCGACGCCGCGCAGGCGACGTGGGTCTACCTGGTGCCCACCATGATGCGGCGGATCTCCGCGCTGCCCGACGAGGTCCGGGCGAGGTACTCCCTCGCCTCGGTGCGGTCCTTCTGGCACTGCGCCGAGCCGTGCCCCTCGTGGCTCAAGCGGGAGTGGATCGATTGGTTGGGCGCCGAGCGCATCTGGGAGCTCTACGCAGGCACCGAGGCCGAGGCCGGGTGCACCATCCGCGGCGACGAGTGGCTCGAGCACGTGGGCTCCGTCGGCCGGGTCACCTGGGGCGAGATGCGCCTGATCGACCTCGACGGTGCCGTGGTCACGGAGCCCGGTGTGACCGGGGAGATCTACACCCGAGTCCCGCCCGGCAACCCCGCCACCTACCGCTACATCGGCGCCGTGCCGAACGAGCTCGACGGATGGTCGTCGTTGGGCGACATGGGCGAACTCGACGCCGACGGGTACCTGTACCTGCACGACCGGCGGGGCGACATGGTCACCGTCGGCGGCGCGAACGTGTACCCGGCGGAGATCGAGGCGGCCCTCCTCGAGCACGACGCCGTGGAGACCGCCGCGGTCGTGGGCCTCCCCGATGAGAGCCTCGGCAACCGGCTGCACGCCATCGTGCAGCCGCGGGAGACCGCCACGCTGGACGAGGACGAGCTCCGCGAGTTCCTCGCGGCACGCCTTTCGAAGCACAAGCTGCCCAAGACCATCGAGCTCGTCGCGCAGTCCCTCCGCGACGACGCCGGCAAGGTACGACGGTCCGCCCTCCGCGCGGCCCGGATCGAAGGAGACGCACGATGAGCACCGACCTGTTCGACCTCAGCGGGAAGCACGTCCTGGTGACAGGCGGCGCCCGCGGCATCGGTCGGATGATCGCCGAGGGCCTGCTGCGCCGCGGCGTCACCGTCCACCTCTCCACGCGCAAGGAGGACGCGGCGGCCGAGGCGGCGCGCGAGCTCGCCGCGCTCGGCGACGTGCACGCCCACGCCGTGGACATCGGCACCGAGCAGGGCTGCCGCGCCCTCGTCGAGAGGGTGTCCGCGCAGACGGACCGGTTGCACGCACTGATCAACAACGCGGGCGCGACCTGGGGTGCCCCGTTCGACGAGTTCCCGGATTCGGCCTGGGACAAGGTGTTCGGCGTGAACGTCAAGACGCCGTTCAACCTCGCCCGGGCGGCCCGACCGCTGCTGGAGGCCGCCGCGGCGGCCGGTGACGGGCCCGCGCGGATCGTCAACATCGGCTCCATCGACGGCCTCATGGTGCCCAACTACGAGAACTACTCGTACGCCGCGTCCAAGGCCGCGATCCACCACCTGACCCGGCAACTCGCAGCCAACCTGGCACCGTCGATCCTGGTGAACGCGATCGCACCCGGCCCGTTCCCCACGAAGATGATGAAGTTCGTGCTCGAGGAGCGCGGCGAGGAGATCGAGCGGTCCAACCCGCTCGGCCGGGTCGGGCGCCCCGAGGACATCGACGGCACCGTCGCCTTCCTGTTGTCGGGTGCGAGCTCCTACATCACCGGAGCCGTGATCCCGCTCGACGGTGGCCTGACCACCACCGCATCCGTCACCCTGTTCAACGCCGAGGAGGCATAGCCGTGCGCGAAGCAGTCATCGTGTCCACCGCCCGCACCCCGATCGGGCGCGCCTACAAGGGCGCCTTCAACGACACCCAGGGCCAGGCCCTGGCAGGGCACGCCATCGCCGCCGCGGTCGCCCGCGCGGGCATCGAACCCGGCGAGGTCGAGGACGTGATCCTCGGCTGCGCCATGCAGGAGGGCAGCACGGGCTACAACGTCGCGCGCCAGGCACTGCTGCGCGCGGGCCTGCCGGTCACCGTCCCCGGCATGTCCGTCGACCGGCAGTGCGCGTCCGGCCTCATGGCCATCGCGACCGCGGCGAAAGAGATCGTCGTCGACGGCATGCGCGTCGCCGTGGGCGGCGGCGTCGAGTCGATCAGCCTGGTGCAGAACGAGAACCGCAACGGTTTCCGCGCGCAGGACCCGTGGCTGGTCGAGCACGGCCACGACGTGTACATCTCCATGCTGAACACCGCCGAGAACGTCGCACAGCGGTACGGCGTGACCCGCGAGGCCCAGGACGAGTACGCGCTCGAGTCGCAGCGCCGCACCGCCGCCGCGCAGGAGGCGGGCCTGTTCGCCGACGAGATCGCGCCGTTCACCGGCACCAAGCTCGTGGCCGGCGCGGAGGGCCCGGTGGCGGAGGAGTTCACGCTCGCGCTGGACGAGGGCAACCGCCCGTCGACCACCCTCGAGGGCCTGTCCGGGCTGCGTGCGGTCCTGCCGGACCGCGAGGGCCACGCCGCGACGATCTCCGCGGGGAACGCCTCGCAGCTGTCGGACGGCGCCGCGGCCGTCGTGCTGATGGAGCGCGCCGAGGCCGAGCGCCGCGGCCTGGAGCCCCTGGGCACCTACCGCGGTATCGCCGTGGCCGGCTGCGAGCCGGACGAGATGGGCATCGGACCGGTGTACGCGATCCCGAAGCTGCTCGCCCAGCACGGGCTCACCGTCGGCGACATCGACCTGTGGGAGCTGAACGAGGCGTTCGCGTCGCAGGCGCTGTACTGCCGCGACCAGCTGGGCATCGACCCCGCCAAGTACAACGTGAACGGCGGCGCGATCGCGATCGGGCACCCGTACGGCATGAGCGGCGCCCGCATGGTGGGCCACGCGCTCCTCGAGGGACGCCGCCGAAAGGCCCGGTACGCAGTGGTCACGATGTGCATCGGCGGCGGCATGGGTGCCGCCGGCCTGTTCGAACTCTGATCGAGGCGGACCCCGGCTCACCTGGGCCGGGATCCGCCTCAGCGGCCGCGGGCGGAGCTATGCTGTGACGGATATGACGCAAACCTTCGGTGTCGACGCCGCAGCGCACGAGGCCGCGCGCACGACGATTCTCGACGCGGCGGCGGAGGTCTTCCAGCGGCAGGGCTTCAACCGCACCACGATCGACGACATCGCGGACGGAATCGGCGCGACCAAGGGCCGCGTCTACTACTACTTCCGGTCGAAGTTCGACATCTACCTCGCGGTCTACGAACACGGCATGACGCTCGTGCGGGAGGCGGTGGAGCCGCATGCGGACGGGCCCGGAACGGGGCGCGCACGCCTGATCGCCATGTGCGAGGCGCACGCCGAGAACCTGATGACCAATCTCAGCTACCACAACTCGATCCACCAGGGCATCCACCGGCAGACCACGCCCGCGCTCAAGGCCCGCCAGGCCGAGGAGCTCGCCGAGCTCAACGCCATCCGTGCCGATTACGAGGTCCTGTTCCGCCGCGTCGTCACCGAGGGCATGGCCGACGGTTCCCTGCGCGCCGGCGACCCGCATCTCACGGCCCGCATGCTCCTCAGCAGCCTCAATTCGATCGACGCATGGTTCCGCACGCGGCCCGGGCAACCGGCCGGCGAAATCCGGGAGCTCGCCGCCGAGATCACCCGGATGCTCATCTCCGGTCTCGAGGCGCCGGGGCCTCGGTAGCGCCCCGTCGGGCCCGCATGCCCGGCGGCCGTGACGAAGGCGACGACAGGCCTCGCGCGTGCTAGACGCGCGAGCCGACGGCATCGTCGTCGCTGTGGCGCGCGCGACGACGCGACAGGACAGTGAGGACGATGGGGATGATGATCGTCAGCGCGGAGCCGATGAACAGGACCTCGAGGTGGTCGCGCAGCAGCGGGATACCGCCGAGGAAGTAGCCGAGCAGCACGATGCCGTCGCACCACAGGATCGAGCCCAGCACCGAGAACAGGGTGAAGCGGCGATGGTCCATCCTCGAGAAGCCCGCGAGCACCGGGACCAGGGTGCGGACGATGCCGATGAACCGCGCGAAGAGCACCGTGAACGGGCCGTACCTGTCGAAGAAGGCGTAGGTCTTGTCCACCGGACCCTGGCCGATGAAGTTCATGACTCTGCCGCGCATCACCCTCGGCCCCGCGTACCGGCCCAGCGCGTAGCCGCACTGATCGCCGACGATCGCCGCGATCGGCAGGAACAGCAGCAGCTGCCACAGGTGCGCGAAGGGCTGCGGCTGCGCCGCGAAGATCCCCGCGGTGAACAGGATCGAATCCCCCGGGAAGACGAAGCCCACCAGCAGGCCCGTCTCGACGAAGATCAGCAGCACCAGGCCGATCAGGCCGGCGGAGCCGAGGAAGCCGGCGACGTCGAAGGGGTTCACATCACCCGAGTATCCACGCGATCGGCGTCGCTGTCGTGAACGACGGGCGAACGCCGCATGCCGGACGAGGCTCGGCACGCGACATCGGCTACGTCAGGGCGATGGAGACCGTTGCCGGAGGGCCGGCCGGCGGGGACACGGCGTCGGCCTCGACGTCGGTGGGCGCCGGGGTCCCCGCGCGCACGCCGCGCGAAACACACGCGCACAGCCACCGGTTCTCGGCGTGCTGATCGGCGCTGTAGTACACGTCCCGATGGTCCAGGTGGCCGCCGGAGACGCCGAGCACCGTCACCTCGCACAGTCCGCACTCGCCCTTTCGGCAGTCGAACATCGGGGACACCCCGGCGCGTTCGAGGGCCTCGAGCATCGTCTCGTCGGCGCGCACCACCGTCTCGAGATCCAGGTCCGGCACCGAGACCACGAAGTCCTGCGCGGCCCACGATCCGGAGTTGCCGAAGGTTTCGAACCGTAGCCCCGTGGTGGGCAGTCCGCGCCGTTCCCAGCCCCGTCGGACCTGATCCATCAGGCGGATCGGCCCGCACATGTACAGCTCGGTCCCGCCCGCGTCGGCCGCGGAGGTGATGCCGTCGAGCAACTCCTCGACGTCGAGCGGAGTCTGCTCGTCGTCGACGTGGACCCGGAGCCGATCGCCGTGCGCCTCCGTCAATTCGCCGAGGTAGGCCATGGCGGACCGGGACCGGCCCACGTAGTACAGCTCGTAGCGCTGCCCGCGCGCCTTGAGCGCCGCGGCCATCGCGTGGATCGCGGTGACCCCGATACCGCCCGCGAGCAGCACGTATCGTCCTGCTCCCACGCCCAGAGGGAAGTTCTGCAGGGGCTGGGTCACGTCGATGACATCGCCGTCGACGAGTCGGTGCATCGCCTCGGAGCCGCCGCGCGATGTGCGCGAGAGCAGTACGGACAGGGTGACCAGCAGCCCGTCGGCGCTGCCCCGCACCACCGAGTAGGAGCGGGTCACCCGGCCGGCGCGGGTGTCGATCCGCACGTCGACGTGCGACCCGGGTGCTGCCTTCTGCGGCTCGTCGTAGCGCAGCGTGATGCGGCGGACGCCGGCGGCCACGTCGGCGACCTCGACGACCGTGACGCGCTGCCAGCGCGGGCTGGCGTCGACGGCCATCAGTGCTCGCCCCGCCGGTCGAGCGCCACCGGGCGCCCCTCGCGCAACAGCATGCCTTCGATCAGGCGCCGCGCCCACATGCCGCCCATGTCCACGTTGACGCTGTAGAACTCGTGCTGCGGGTTCGCCTCGATGGCCCGCTGCTGCGCGCGGAGCATCCGCTCGTCCTCCTCGAACACCCCGTGCACGCCCTTGCGCAGCTGGGTGGTGATCAGCTGGCTGTCGAGCCGGTAGTTGCGCATGAACGCCCAGAAGTAGTGGCAGGTGCGGCCAGTGGCCGGGGTCATGGTGTTCATGACGTAGCCGTTGACGCCCTGCGAGCGGTCGCCCTCGGGCGCACCGGTCCCCGCGCGCGCCACGCCGACGTCGATGCACACCGTCGACGGGGCCTGGAACTCGATGATCTGCCACCGGTCGACCTTCCCGGTGTAGCCCGGGAACTTGTCGTTCATGTTCTTCTGCCAGAACGGGGGCGGGTCGATGTCGCGCATCCAGCGGGTGACGGTGACCGTCCGCTCATCGTGGGTCGTGTCGAACCGGGTCTCGCTCAGCTCGGCCTGCCCGATGGACGACGAGTGCACGAACTCCTCGTGGGTCAGGTCCATCAGGTTGTCCACCACCAGCTGGTAGTTGCAATCGGCGGCGATCAACTCGCCGTCGCCCGCCCACTCGTCCGAGTCCATCTGGTGCATGTCGGGCACCAGGTCCGGATCGGCCCGGTCGGGGTCGCCGAGCCACACCCACACGAACCGGTGTCGTTCCACCACCGGATAGCTGGGCACGGCGGCGCTCGGGTTGATCGTCCGCTGCGCGGGCATGTGCGTGCACCGCCCGGCCGGGTTGTAGCGGAGTCCGTGATAGGGGCACTGGATCTCGTCGTCGCCGACGAGCCGGCCCATGCTCAGCGGCGCGAGCCGGTGCCAGCAGGCGTCGGCGAGCACGACGGCCCGGCCGGTGTCGCGGGTCCGGTACATCGCGAGGGGCACGTCGCAGATCGTGCGCGCCAGCGGCTCTCGCGCGGTGACCTCGTGGTCCCAGGCCGCCGCGTACCAGCAATCGAGCGGGAAGTTGAACAGGGTGGCGGAGGTGCCGGCCCCCGGCTCGTCGGTGCGAGTCATCGTGGTGTCCTTTCGGTGTCAGCGGTGTCGGACGGTGCCGCCGCGGCCCGGCCCAGCCCGAGCAGTGCGGCCGCATTGTGCTTGAGGATCAGCGGTACCGCCTCGGACGCGACGGGGAGCTCGGCGAACTCCGCGAGCCAGCGCTGCGGTGTGATCAGGGGGTAATCGGTGCCGAACAGCGTGCGATCGCGGAGCATGCCCGAGGCGACCTTGACCAGCTCCGGCGGGAACCTCTTGGGCGCCCACCCGGACAACTCCAGGTAGAGGTTGCTCTTGTGGGTGGCCATCGAGATCGCTTCGGCCTGCCACGGCACCGACGGGTGCGCGAGGATGATCCTCAATCCGGGGAAGTCCGCGGCCACGTCGTCGAGCAGGATCGGGTTGCTGTAGCGCAGCTTGATTCCGCGGCCACCGGGCAGCCCCGCACCGATGCCGTTCTGGCCGGTATGGAACAGCGCCGGCACGCCGAGCTCCGAGATCGCGGACCACAGCGGGTAGAACCGCTCGTCGTTCGGCGAGAATCCCTGGACGCTCGGATGGAACTTGAACCCCGCGACCCCGTGATCGAGGACCAGTGCACGCGCCTGGTCCACCGCGGCCGCACCACGGAGCGGATCCACCGAGCCGAACGGGATCAGGATGTCGGCGTGCTCCCGGGCCCGGGCCGCGATCTCCTCGCTGGAAACCGGCCGGTGACCGGAGTGGGTGCCCGCGTCCACGGTGAAGACGACCGCCGCGATGCCGAGTTCGCGGTAGGTCGCCGCGATCTCGTCGATGGTCGGGGTACGCCCGTGCGAGCCCCGGAAGTACGCCGCCGAGGCGTCCATGAGCTCGTCGTCGAGGCTGAGGTGGCCGTGATCGTCGATCTCGATGTGCACGTGCATGTCGATCGCAGTCAGTGCGTCGAGGTCCACCGCGGACCCGTCGTAGCGGCTCATGCACCGGCCTCCCCACGCTGGACGGCCTCCGCGCGCTGAGCGGCGAACGCGACGTACGGATCGAGGGAACCGGGCACGGCGAGAGCGTCAGGGCTGGCGACGTCGGACAGGGCTCGTCCCTGCAGGATCTTCTTCACGGGCAACTCCAGTTTCTTTCCGGTGCGATTGCGGGGGACCACCGCCACCGGGACGACGGTGTCGGGGACGTGGCGGGGCGACAGTTCGGTCCGCAGCCTGCGCACCACCGTCGCGCGGAGGTCGGCGACGTCCTGGCCGGGTTCGGCGACCAGGAACAGGATCAGCTCACCGTTGTCCCCGTCGCTCTCGAGGTGAACGATCAGGCTGTCGGCGACACCGTCGACCTCCTCGATCAGGCGGTAGAACTCGGCGGTGCCGAGGCGCACACCCCCGCGGTTGAGGGTGGCGTCGCTCCGGCCCGCAACCTGGCACGAGCCGTTCTCCTCGAACCGGATCCAGTCGCCGTGGCGCCAGACCCCGGGGTAGGTGTCGAAGTACGTCTCCCGCAGCCGGCGACCGTCCTCGTCGCCCCAGAAGGCCACCGGCATCGACGGCATGGGCTCGGTGATGACCAGTTCGCCGAGCTCGCCGACCACCGCCCGTCCCTGCTCGTCGAAGGCGTACGCGGCCACCCCGAGGGCGGGGCCGGAGATCCGCCCTGCCCACACGGGCAGGAGCGGATCGCCCTGCACGATCCCCGAGCACACGTCGGTGCCGCCGGAGCCGACGTTGATCGCGGCGTCCGGGAACTGTTGATGCAGCCACAGGTACCCCTCGGGCGGGAGCGGCGCCCCGGCGGACGCGATGGTGTGCGGCGCGAGACGGTGACTGGTCCCGGGCGTCAGCCCGGCCTTACGGGAGGCCATCGCGAACCCGGGCGCGGCTCCGATGATCGTGGCGCCGGTCCGCTCGGCCAGCGCCCACTGCCAGTCCGGGTCGGGGTGGACGGGGTTCCCGTCGATCGTGACGATGGTCGCACCGAACAGCATCGTGGAGACGAGGGCGTTCCACATCATCCACGCCGTCGTCGAGTACCAGAGCAGGGTGTCGTCGGGTGTGACGTTCCAGGACAGCCCGTGGTTCTTGAAGTGCTCGAGCAGGATGCCGCCGTGACCGTGCACGATCGCCTTCGGCAGGCCCGTGGTGCCGGAGGAGAACAGCACCACCAACGGGTGGTCGAAGGCGACGCGGGTGAACGTGGGCACCGTCGACGTCGCGGCCCGCACCGCGTCCGACCAGGAGGTGGCACCCGCGATCCGCCACTGGCCGTACTCGACGTCGATGATCGTCGTCGCCCGCAGCGCCGCCGCGATCTCGGCGACCTCCGCGGTCCGGTCGATCGGCTTCGTGCCGTAGGTGTATCCGCCGGCGGCGAACATCACCTTCGGTTCGATCTGGCCGAACCGGTCGATCACGCTGCGGGCACCGAACTCCGACGCGCAGGACGCCCAGATCGCACCGAGTCCGGTGGTGGCGAGGTACGCCACCACGGCCTCCGGGATGTTCGGAAGGTACCCGGCAACCCGGTCCCCGGCCTCGACGCCGAGGCCTCGGAGCACGTCCTGGACGCGCGCCACCTGTTCGGTGAGCTCGCCGTAGGTGAGCGTCAGCGGCTCGCGGGTCTGCGAGAACGCCCGGATCGCGACCTTCGACGGGTCGTGGCGCACCACGTGCTCCGCGTAGTTCAGGCGCACGCCCGGAAACCACTGCGCGAAGGGCATCTCCCGGGAGACCAGCACCGTCGTCGGGGGCGCGTCGGCGATCACCTCGAAGTAGTCCCAGATGCTGGCCCAGAACCGCTCGATCTCGGTGACCGACCACTGCCAGAGGCCCGGCCGGTCGGCGAGCGAGAGGCCGCGGGTCTCGTTCAGCCAGGACAGGTAGCGACCGATCACGGTGTCCGCGCCGGGGGCGGGAGCGCTGATCAAGTCACCGTCGTCGACGACGGGGGTGGCGTCCATGGTTCTCCTTCGGGGGCGATGAGGCGGAACGGTGATGCGGAGTCCCGGGCGGCGTCAGAGCGCCGACTCCTTCTCGGTCCGCAGCGCGAGCATGCAGAGGGCGGCGATCGTGGAGCCGCAGGCCATGGCGATCGCTACGCCCTGCAGGCCGACGCCGCTCTCGAACAGGAAGCCGGCGATGACGGGGCCGAGCGCGGCGCCACCGCGCCCGATGCCGATCACGAAACCGCTGCCGCTGGCGCGGACCGCGCTCGGGAAGGAGTGCGCGATGAGGGCGTAGAGGGCGCAGACGGCCGAGTTGGTGCAGAAGCCCACCATCGCCGCGACGATGCTCATGGCCAGGATGGTGCTCTGGCCCGTACCGAAGACGATGACCATGACCGAGGACAGCGCCATGCCGATGATCGCGAGGACGCGGGTCCCCATCTTCATGGACAGGAAGCTCAGCAGCAGCCCGCCGCAGAATCCGCCGACGTTCGCCCAGACCAGGACTCCGGCCGCGGTGGCCGGCGAGAACTTCATGTCCGCCACGATCTTCGGAATCCACTTGAGGATGAAGTAGAAGGTCATGATGTGCGCGAAGTACGCGGCCGTCAGCAGGATCGTCACCCGCGCCAGGCGCCCGCTGAAGAGCTGCTTGATCGAGGTCTTCGGGTCGTCCGGAGACGGTGCCGGAAGCATGGGGCTGACCCGGTGGCCGAGCTTGGTCATCGTCGAGTTCACCAGCTCGAGCGCATTGTGTGGACGGCGCTGCACCAGATAACCGACCGACTCGGGAACGATGAACCACACCAGCGGGAAGGCCAGCACGGCGCCCGCCGCGCCGACCCAGAACACCGATCGCCAGTCGCCGGTCTGCTCGAGGAGCGCCGCCGCGAGCATGCCGCCGAGGACCGCGCCGGCCGGGTACCCGACGGCCATGATCGCCACGGAGCGGGTCTTGGAGCGGCTGTTGGAGAACTCACCCGCGATCGCGTTGGTGCAGGCCAGCATTCCGCCGATGCCGAGGCCGGTGAACAGCCGGAACACTGAGAGCGTGGTGACATCGCCGGCCGTCGTGGCCAGGAACATGCCGACCGCCATGATCGCCAGGCAGCCCAGAGTGACCGGCCGCCGGCCGAACCGGTCGGCGAGGTTGCCGATCACGATGGACCCGACGGCCATGCCGATCAGCTCCATCGACAGTACGAGGCCGAGAGCCGCGCGATTGATGCCCCACTCGGCGGCGATGCCGGGGGAGGCGAAACTGATGGACAGGACGTCGTAGCCGTCGAGGGCGTTGAGCAGGACGCACACCCCGACGATCAGGATCTGCCGGGTGCGCATCGGGGAGTGGGCGAGGACGACGCGGGGGTCGTGGGAGGCGGAGACGTCCTGGGACTGGTCCGCCACCGTGGGCTTCTCGGACATGGAGAAAGACCTTTTCGTGAGGTTCCTTGCGGAAGAGAGGTGAACGGGTGGGGGCGGGCCCGTCAGGCGCCCGCGGACGACGGGGTGGTGAGCAGGGCGTCGAGGACGAGGACTCCCTCGCCCGCGGGGCGGACGACCACCGGGTTGAGGTCGATCTCCGCGATCGACTCCTCGGCGGTCATGACGGCTCCGACCGTGGTGACCAGCCGGGCAGCGGCGGTGATGTCGAGCGGAACCGAGCCGCGGAATCCGGTGAGCAGCGGGGCTCCCCGGAGCAGGCGCAGCTGCGCCTCCACCTCGTCCGTGGACATCGACGCGGGGAGGAGCCGCACGTCCCGGTGCAGTTCGGCGGTGACGCCGCCGAGGCCGACCAGAACCACCGGACCCCAGCCGGGCTCACGCCGGGCGCCGATGATCAGCTCGGTCCCCGATGCTCCCATCGCCTCGACGAGCGCACCGTCGAGCACGATGGCGGGGTCGTATGCGGCGACGTTCCGGTGGAGTTCCGCCCATCCGGCCCGGACGGCGTCGGCGTCACCGAGTGCGAGGAGGACGCCGCCGGCCTCCGACTTGTGCGACAGGTCCGCCGATTGCGCCTTGAGCACGACGGGGTAGCCGACCTGCTCCGCGATCTCCACCGCCTCGTCGGCGCTGGCGGCGAGCCCGCCGTCCGGGAACGGGACGCCCGCGGGGGCGAGGAACTTCTTGGCCCGGTACTCCGGGACGACGCCGCCGCCCGCGGGCAGGACGCCGGTGACGGGTGCACCCCGCCCACTGCCGCTGCTGGATCGCGCGTCCGCCGCCGCGGCGGCGGTGAGTCGCGCGACCGCGCGCAGGACGCGCTCGGGGGACGGGAAGTAGGGGATGCCCGCGGCGCGCAGTTCCTCGACCGCGTCCATGGGGATCGGCGCTCCCTCATCCATGCCGGCGATGATCACCGGCTTGGTCGGCGTGATCGACCGCAGCGCGTCGCGGATCGGCGGCATCTTGATACCCGCGGTGACCGGATCGGTCTGGATGATGTCCACGATCACCGAGCCGAACCGGTCGTCGGCCACGGCGGCGAGCACCAGACGGCGGTAGATGTCCGGATCGACCAGCCCCTGCGCGGTGATGTCCATCGGGTTGCTCAGAGCGACGAAGGGCGGCAGCGCCGCACGCAGCTCGGGGAACTCCGCGTCGGTCACCGTCGGAAGGGGCAGCCCGACGCGTTCGGCGAAGTCGAGCGTCAGCGCCTTGAAGGCACCCGACTCGCCGATCACCGCCGGCCCGCGCTCCCCCATCGGAGGGCACCGGAGTGCGATCTCGCCGACGTCCGCCAGTTCCTCGAGGGTGTCGACGAGGATGACACCGGCCCGCTGCACCAGTGTCGACATCACGGCGTGATCGCCCGCCATCGCGCCGGTGTGCGTGGCCGCGGAGCGCCGGGCGGCGCTGGAGGTTCCGGGATGCAGGAGGACGATCCGCTTGCCGGCGGCCAGCGCGGCCTCGGCGGCGGCGAGGAACCGCTGCGGATTCCGGAACTGTTCGACGAGCATCAGGATGACGCTTGTGTGCTCGTCCGCGGCGAGGTGATCGACGAAGTCCTCGACCCCGGTGTTGGCCTCGTTGCCGGTGGACACGGAGAGGGAGACGGGGATCCCGCGCGCGGCGATGATCACCGACAGCACGGCCACCATGGCGCCCGACTGCGAGACGATGCCGAGCGCTCGATCGGCGCCCGTAGGGCTGACCGTGGTCTCCACGAAGGTCAGCGCGGCGTGAGCATCGTGGTTGACCAGGCCCAGGCAGTTCGGGCCGAGCAGGAGCATCCCGGCGTCGTTCGCGATCCGGGTGATCTCCGCCTGTGCGGCCCGGCCGGCGTCGTCGCTCTCGGCGAACCCGGCGGAGAAGATCACGCACGCCCCGGTGCCCCGGGCAGCGAGGGTGCGGACCGCGTCGAGGACGGCGGGTCCGGGGACCGCGAGGACGGCGCAGTCGATGTCGCCGGCGATCTCGGTGATGGATCCGACCGCCTGCCGGTCGCCGATCGTCGGGCGATTCGGATTCACCAGGTGGATCTCGCCGGAGTAGCCGCTGCGCTCCAGATTGGAGAGCACCGACGCACCGAGGGCCCCGGGCTTGGTGGAGGCACCGACGATCGCGACCGAGCGCGGTTGCAGCAGGCGGTCGATCGAGGTGCGGGACGTGGGGATGGTCTTCATGGGGTCACCTGCGGGTTCGGTCGTTGTCGACAGGGAGAGGTTCGTCAGGGAAGGGCGGCGGACTGTTTGAGCGCCAGCAGGTCGCGGAGCGCGCGATCGCGCTGGGCGCGGATCGTCTCGGTCCGGTCCTCGCGCCCGTCGGCCGCGAGCTCGGCGTCCACACCGGCGACGATCTTGTCGATCAGCGCGGGGGTCAGTTCGGGCTGCCCGAGGTCGTCCCACCACCGGAGCATCGGCGGGCCGAGGTGCTCGAGGACGTGCCGCATACCACCGTCGCCGCCGGAGAGGTGCTGCGTGGCGAACGGGCCGAGCAGGCCCCACCGGAGGCCCGGACCCCAGGCGATCGCGATATCGATGTCGGCGACGGTCACCGCCCCGATGTCGACGAGGTGGTAGGCCTCGCGCCAGAGCGCGGCCTGCAGTCGGTTGACCACGTGGCCGGGGATCTCCGCGGCGACGCGGATCGTCCGCTTACCGAGCCGCTGGAAGAAGTCCTCCGCCTCGTCGACCGCCGGTGCCGCCGTCCGCTCCCCCGCTACCAGTTCGACCAGCGGAATCAAGTGCGGCGGGTTGAACGGGTGCGCGACCAGGACCCGCTCGGGATGGCGCAGGCCATCCGCGACCTCGCTGATCAGAAGTCCCGAGGAGGAGGTCGTGAGCAGCACGGACGGCGAGGTGTGCGCGTCGAGGGTGCGGAATATCTCGCGCTTGATCGACAGCCGCTCCGGCCCGGCCTCGATGACCAGGTCCGCCGACGGTGCCGCCGCGGCCAGATCCGTCACGGTCTCCAGGCGAGCGAGCGGCCCGGTCTCGGCCTCGGTGCCGGTCTCGGCCAGGTGCGCGGCGATGTGGCGCCGTGCGGTCGCGTGCGCATCGACATCGGGGTCGACGACGGTGACGGCGAACCCGTGACGCAGCAGGTCGGCGGCCCAGCTGGCTCCGATGGCACCACCACCGACGACCAGCACGTGGTCGATGTCCTTGGCCCCCATCACTGATCCTCGGCGGTGGCGGCCGGCCGGCCACGGGTCAGAAAGGCCTGCATCCGGGCCTTGGCCTCATCGGTGCCCTGGGCCACGCCCGCCATCAGCGCCTCGATCAGGTAGCCCTCGGCCTGTCCGGCCTCGGCGATCCGGGGAAGTGCCTGCAGGACCGCGAAGTTGGTGACGGGCGCATTGGCGGCGGCCGCCCGGGCGAGGGTCAGTGCCGTGTCGAGACCCGCACCGTCGTCGACCAGGTACTGCGAGAGGCCGATCCGTTCGCCCTCCGCCCCGTCGTACCGGCGCCCCGTGAGCATCATGTCGATCATCCGGTCGACGCCGATCAGCCGCGGTACCCGCACCGACGCGCCGCCGCCAACGAACAGTCCATGCTGACCCTCGGGCAGCGCGTAGAAGGTGCTGCGCTCGGCGATCCGGACGTGCGCCGCGGACGCCAGCTCCAGACCACCGCCGATGACGGCGCCCTTGAGGGCCGCGAACACGGGGACATGCGCGTCACGGATCGCGCCGAGCGCCCGGTGCCACATCCGCGAGTGCTGCACGCCCTCGAAGGTGCTGCGCTCGTCGAGCTCGGAGAGGTCCAGGCCCGCGCAGAAGTGCGCGCCCTCGGCGCACAGCACCACCGCGCGGACGTCCCTGTCGAGGGTGGAGAAGAACTGCTCGATCGCGAGCACCGTTCGGTCGTCGAGGGCGTTGCGCTTGTGTGGCCGAGTGATCTCGAGGATCGCCACGGCACCGTCGCGACGGGACGCCAGCGACGAGGGTACGGCCTCAGTGGCGTCGGGGGTAGCGGTCATCGGCACTCCTTGGGGTGGGATCGATGCGCAGCAGCGCCTTCTCCGGATCCTGTGACTCACGCGGCTCGAAGAGGTGAATGTGATGCGCGATACATTTAGAATATCAGGATTCCTGATAAGCACAAGGGGTTCCCGACCACCTGTGCGGATCGCGCACACGGGTCGCATCCCGTGCGCGAGCTAAAGTCATGTCTGCACGTCGGCACCGACTCGGGCGCCGATCCGGAGTTGTGGAGTTGTCCAGATGGTGGTGGCGCGAACGCGAGGCGGTAGTACTGACGACGTCGCCGGCGCGAACGAGGCGCCGGGGGCGGCGAAGCCCTCGCTGATGTACCTGAGCAAACTGCTCGAACAGGTCGTGCGGCACCGACTCGACCATGCGCTGCGTCCGTACGGGGTGACCGCGCCGCAGTACACAGCGCTCACGGTGCTCGGGGCGCGACCGGACAACACGATCACATCGGCGGTACTCGCCCGGCGGAGCTTCGTCACCGCGCAGACCATGCACGACATGGTGCTGTCGATGGAGCGCAGCGGTTGGATCACGCGCACTCAGGACACCGCACACGCGCGGCGCAAACTGATCCGGCTCACTGCCGAGGGGCGTCACCTGCTGGCAGAGGTAGCCCCGCAGATCGCCGACCTCGAGGCGACCATGCTCGCCGGGCTCGATGAGGCGGAGATCGATCAGTTCCGCGGGCTGCTGACCAGCTCGTACCGGGCGCTGGCGAGTTCTGCGCCGTCGTAGGCCGGCCCTACTGTCCGGCGGTCAGCCGCCGCAGCACCCCGCGGCACCGTCGACCTCGCGCTTCTCGCGGGTGATCCGGTTGCGCTCGGCGAGCTCGTCGTCGGCGGGGTAGTCCACGCGCACGAGCGTCAAGCCGCAGGCGGCGGCCACGTTGATCGCGCTGGAGCGCTCGCGCTCGTCCAGGAGCCCGGCGACCCAGTCTGCCGACCGCCGGCCCTCCCCGACCGCGGCGACCGCGCCGACCAGGGAGCGCACCATTGACCAGCAGAAGGCGTCGGCGGAGACCTCCGCGGTGCAGACCCCGTCGGCGTCCCGGCGCCAGGCGAACCGTTGGAGCTCGCGCACGGTCGTCGCGCCCTCGCGGCGGCGGCAGAAGGCGGCGAAGTCGTGCAGGCCCAGCAGGCGGTCGCTCGCCTCCTGCATACGCGCGACGTCGACGGGGCGGCGCCACGGCGCGGTGTCGCGGGCGCGCAGCGGGTTCGCCCCGTACGGCGCATCCGTCAGGCGGTACTCGTAGTGCCGGCGCAGCGCCGAGAAGCGGGCGTCGAACTCCGCGGGCGCCTCCGCGATCGCCGTGACCCGCACGTCCTGCGGCAACATCCGGGCAAGCCGACGCACCAGACCGTCCGGCAGCGTGGAATCGGTGTCGAAGTGTGCTACCTGGCCCGTCGCGTGCACGCCCGCGTCGGTCCGGCCGGCGACGGTGAGCTGCACGTCGGTCCGCAGCACCGTCCCGATCGTCTCCTCCAGCACACCGCACACGGTGCGCCGCTCGGGCTGGCGGGCCCAGCCGCTGAAGTCGGTGCCGTCGTAGGCGATGTCGAGGCGGTAGCGAGTCATGTCGCGGGTGATCCTACCGCCCGATCCGCGCGGTTCCGGCCACCCACCGGCGACCGGAACTCACGATGTCGAGTCCTGGTGCGACGCAGGTGCGGAACGCACCGTGAGGTCGTGGAGGACTCGACATCGTGAGCCGGGGCTACTTCGCGCTCTGCAGGTCCTCGCCCTCGATCACTTCGGGGTCCTCGAGTGCCACTGTCGCGCGGTTGGACTTGCTTCCAGTCTCCGGGAGCGTGAAATAGACGACGAGACACAGCGACACGATCACGATCATGTACACGGCGACCATCATCGGGTGCCCGGCACCGACGAACGCGGCGGCGATCAGGGGCGCGGTGCCACCGAAAACGGCGATCACCAACTGGTGCGAGAATCCGATGCCGGAAACCCGGACGGACGCGGGGAACAGCTCCGCCTGAATGGTCGGGTACACCGCCTGCCAGATGCCCAGCACGACCCACCCGGACGCAGCGACGATGACGTAGATCCAGTATCCGGGCGTGTTCAGCAGCAGAAGCAGCGGGTAGAACAACACGATCATTCCGATCGCTCCGACGATCGGGAAGATCTTGCGCCGACCGAGGCGGTCCGAGAGCGCGCCGCAGGTCGGTACCACGACGACGAGCAGGATCAGCCCGATGACACTGCCGGTCAGGGTGGAGGACTTATCCCTACCGGTGGTGAGCTGAGCGAAGGTCGGCAGGAACGTCGCCCAGGTGTAGTAGGCCACCGCGGGCGCGGACAGTGCAGCGGTCTGCAGCAGAGCCTTCGGGTGCTCCCGCATCAGCGCCAACAGTCGCTTCGGTGCGGAGATCTTGTCCACCTCAGCGGCCGCTTCGAACTCCGGGGTCTCCTCCGATTTGGCCCGCAGGACGAGGCCGACGAGGCCGAGGACACCGCCCACGAGGAACGGGATACGCCACCCCCAGGCCGCCAGGGTCTCGGCGTCGAAGACGGCGGTGACGAGTGCGGCGGAACCGGTTGCCCCCAGGGTCGCGAGACCGCTGGCCATGTTGGTGAAGGACCCGAACAGGCCCCTCCTGTTCGCGGGAGCGTGCTCGACCATGAACGTGATGGCGCTCTGCTGTTCACTGCCCGCCGAGATGCCCTGAATGACGCGGGCGATCACGAAGAGAACCGGCGCCGCATAGCCGATCGTGACGAAGCCGGGAGTCAGCCCGATGATCAGTGAGCCGGCCGCCATTCCGGAGACGGACAGCGTCAGGACCACTCGCCGGCCGTAGCGGTCGGCCAACGGGGAGATGATGATTCCGCTGAAGGGACGCACGACGAACCCGATCGCGTACGTGACCAACGCCGCCATCAAGGATGCGAACTGTGAGTGGCTGGGGAAGATCTGGGGAGCGAAGATCGCTGCGAGCAGCCCGTAGATGTACCAGTCGTACCATTCCACGAAGTGGCCGATGGTGCCGGCGATCAGGTTGATGGGGCGGCGTGGGCGATCCGTCACTTCAGGAACTCCTGAAGGGCTCGAGGCGCCGGAAGCGTCGTGGGGTTTCGTCATGTGAACGGTCCTTGCATCATCTGGGGTGGTTGGATTCCCCAGGAGGGGGTCGGATTCTTCGGGCGCGTTTCCCCGATGACGCGGGACGAGCGCCGAGCGCCCTATGGGCACACTGGATTCGCGAATGCGATGTACGCTAATCTATCCGCGGACGGAGCGAGAACGGCATGAGTCATCGGCTCGCCACCGGCGGTGGTGTCGCGATATGTCGTGAACGCCACCCGTACGTCGGTGGCAGGTGTGATCAGGGCCCGGCGGTGCGGGCCGAGTACTAGACGTCGTTGGTCACGAGACGTCGTTGGTCGCGTGGCTCGCCCAGATGCGGCCCTCCTGTTCGTACGTGGGCAACCCCGAGACCTCGAGGATGCGGTCGAGCAGCCGCTGCGTGGCGACGGCGTCACGCCCGGAAGTCAAGGGCGACTGGCGATCCGCCAACCGGTCCAAGAAGTGATGCACGGCTTCGGCGAAGCCCAGGGTCTCGGTGGCGGTCGACCAGCCGAACGCCTCGGCACTGAGCCGCCGGGTGGTCGTGACACCGTCGACGGTGACCGAGACCGATTCGGGTGCGCGCACTTCCGCGGATCGTCCGGCTCCGTAGGCATCGAGCTTCTCGTTCCATTCGCCCGCCGTGCGCGCCGCCATCAGCACGCCGGTGTTCCCGGTGTCGAACCGGATGAGCGCGGCGGTCCCGTCCTCCTGCCACTGATCGTCACCGGCCGTGTGCGCGGCCACCTCCACGGCCTCGCCGCCGCAGTACCAGCGGAGCAGGTCGACCATGTGAATAGCGTTCTCGAACGTCGCGCGATACTCCGATCCCGGCCGGTTCTTCTGCGCGACGCAGAACGATGGTCCGGCCGCACCGAAGGGCTCCCTCCCGGCCACGTACACCGGGGCGTAGCGGCGGTTGAAGTCGATCATCAGGATGCGGCCGCGTTCGTCGGCCAGATCGGCGAGGCGCTCCGCCTCGTCGACGGACGGCGCGAGCGGCTTCTCGCAGAACACGTCCACATCCCGTTCGAGGCACGCCTGAACGGCGTGCGCGTGCTCCGAGCGCGGGGTCAGCACGAAGACCGCGTCGAGATCCTGGGCCGCGAGCATGTCCTCGACCGTGCTGTACGCCGACCCGAAGCCCCAGCGGCGCATCAGCGGCCCCGGGTCCGGGCGGCGCGAGACGAGTGCGGCGAGCTCCACGTCGTCGCGCTTGACCAGGGTCGGCAGCTGCGCGATCGCGGCGATGTTCCCTGCGCCGACGACGCCGATGCGTGTCCGCTCCCGCGTGCTCATCGCTGGCCCTCCGCAGCACTCGGCTCAGGCAGGAGGGCGCGGAGCGCTGCCACCGCCCGGGCGAAACCGACCGCCGGCTCAGGGAGATCCTGTGGATGCCAACGATACTCGTACTCAAGGGTGAGGACGTCGTCGTAACCGAGCGCGGTCAGCGCCGGGAGGATGTTCCCCCAGGGGACGACACCGTCGCCGACGACCCGCGAGCGCACCGCGCGCTCCGACGCCGCGACGCGCGCGGTCTCGGAGGCCTGGAACGGCGCGTCCGGGTCGGTGAAGACGAGGTCCTTGACGTGCACGTGGCCGATCAGGTCGCCCTGGATCCGCAGCGCCTCCTCGTAGGGTTCGTCGTGGGTGAACGTGAGGTTGGCTTGGTCGTAGAGGACCCGGACCGCCGGGTGGTCGACCTCGCGCACGAGCTGGGCCGTCTCCGCGGCCGATCGGGTCATGGTCCCGAAGTGGTTCTCCACACACAGGACCACCCCGGCGTCGGCCGCTTCCGGTGCCAGTGTGCGCAGAGCCTCGGCCAGCCGGTCCCAGTGCGCCCCGTGGTCCTGGTCGCCAGGATGCCATGAGCCCGCGTAGACGCGGAGCCGGTCCGCTCCCAGAAGCTGGGCGATCTCGATGGCGCCACGGAACTCATCGACCGCGGGACGCCACTGGGCGTCATCGAGGGCGTTGATCGCGGTGGTGTACGGCGTCATCCCGACGATCGGCAGGCCGAGGTCGTCCGACACCTGCCGAGCCTGCGCGGCCGCGCTGCGGCCGCGCAGCGGCAACCCGGAGCGGTAGTCGTCCTGATAGATGAGCTCGGCGGCGTCGAGGCCGGCGTCCGCGAAGAGCGCGAGCGCCTCCGGGACGGTCTGCTCCGGGGTGCCGAGAGTGTGGCCTGCGATACGCATGGTCACTGGTCCTTTCTAGTGTTGTCGTTCTCATCCGCCGCTGCACGCCAGTCGGAGGAGCCGACCAGGGGTGGCGGGGCGGCCACCCTGGAACGGTCGACGATCTCCATCAGCAGTCCCCACGGCGTGAGGAAGTAGCACCATCGATTGCCCGCAACGCGGGGGCTGTCGCCCGCGACCTCCTTACGATCGCCGAGCACTCGCACGCCCGGAATCTCGCGGAGCGCCGCGAGCGCGTCGTCGACGTCGTCCACCACGAAGCAGAGGTGGTGCCCGCCGGCGTCGCTGTGCCGGGGGTGTTCGGTGCGGCGGTCGGAGCTGCTCCACTCGAACAGCTCCACGTTCAGGTTGGGCGGCATGCGCAGCATCGCCAGGGTGAGGCGTGCATCGTCCGGCACCGCGAAGTTCTCCGGCATGAACGCCGAATCCGGCCCTCGGGTGGAGCGATACAGTTCCTCCGCCCCCAGCGCCTCGACGAAGAATGCGACAGCATCGTCGAGGTCGGGCACTGTGAACGCGACGTGGTCGGCGTATCGGAGGCCCGGGATCCTGGGCAGCCGGCCGACTGCGCGCGCGGTCATGAGCGCGGCTCCGCGGTCGAGGCGCGCACGAGGAGTTCCGGCGTCAGAACGACGTGGTTGACCGATCCGTCGGCCGCCTTCTTCTCCGCGAGGTCGATCGCAATGTTCCCCATGTCGGAGATCGGCTGGCGCACCGTCGTCAGGGCGGGGTTGTAGCGCGCCCCCAGGGCGAGTCCGTCGAAGCCGATGACCGAGACGTCCTCGGGCACGCGCACACCGCGGGCGGTGAGCGCGGAGATCACTCCGAACGCGGTCATGTCGTTCGCCGCGATGATCGCCGTCGGCTGGTCGGCCATCGCGACGAACTGGGCCGCCGCCCGGTCACCCGCCTCGGTGTCGGTACCGCTGTCGAGAATGATCGGGTCACCGTCGACCAGCTCGACGTAGGCGTCCAGGCGTTCGTGGGCGGTGTGCGTGCCCGAGATGCCCGAGACGTAGCCGATCGTGCGATGGCCGAGCGAGCGCAGATGCTCGAAGGCGAGCTCGACACCACGGCGGTTGTCGACGGTGACGCTCGGCACCGTCGAGTCCTCGTCCACGCGGTCGATGATGACCACGCGGTCCCCGAAGCCGAACTGGTTCAACGTGTCGATGTCGACCCGCGTGGACGGCGCGACGACGCCGAACGGTGCGTACAACGCCTGCATCGCGGTCAGGTAGCTGGCCGTCCGCTCGTTGTCCCCGTTCGTGATGCACAGCAGCAGCTGATATCCGCTGTCCCCTGCGGCCTGGGCCATCGTCTTGGCCAGCTCCGCGTAGAACGGATTGGTGATGTCCGGGACGATGAGTGGCACGAATGCGCTGGTCTTCGTGCGCAAGGCCTGCGCCAGCGGGCTCATGGTGTACCCGAGTTCCGCGGCGACGCGCAGGATGGTTTCCCGGGTCTCCGCCTTCACCGCCTCCGGGCGCGAGAACGCGCGCGACACCGTCGAGCGGTGGACGCCCGCCGCCTTCGCGACGACGTCGATGTTCAGATCGGCCATCACTTACCCTCTTCTCGTTCCGCCGCGTAGGCGTGCCAGATGATCCTCATGACATCTTCCAACTCGCCCAGGGTCGGCAGTCCGTGAAAGCCCTCATCGAGTGAGCGCGCGACTCGACGCACGAACGGATCGTGAAGCGGATCGCTGTCCACGTCGATGACTGCTCGTTCGGTGCGGCCGTCGAGCGCGGTGAACACCGCGGAACCGTCCGACTCGACGGCGGCGAAGCCCGCCTCGCCCGCGGATGAGTAACTGCAGTAACGCTTCAGCGGCGAATCGGGGAACGCGTACCCCACCTCGACGATCGCCTCGCTGCCGTCCGGCGCGCTCAGCAGGAGGGTCGCGTGATCCTCGACCTTCCCGGCGTGCAGCCTCGACGACAGCCTCGCGGTCACGTCCGCGGTCACATCGGCACTGCGCTGCAGGAACAGGTCCGCGAAGTGCGGCCCCAGGTTCGCCAGGCAGCCGCCACCCGCGCGCTCGGGGTCGAGCATCCACGGGTTGCCGTTGCGCTCGTACCGCTTCGGCGGGCCGGCCACGAAGGAATACCGCTGGTACACCGGCCGGCCGGCCTTCATCAGCCAGCCGTCCACGGGACCGCCGCGCTGGATCAGGGGCACTGCGGCAGGGACGCGCGCGTCCTCGGCCGCGCGGCGCACCTCCTGCAGCTCGGCCAGCGAGGTGCCCAGGGGCTTCTCGACGACGAACGGGATACGTCGCTCGATCAGTGCCAGGCACGTCTCCGCCATCCGGTCGTGCGGCCCGAAGACGTACGCGAGCTCGAGGTCGGGCAGCTCCAGCAGTCGGCGCCAATCGGCGTCGACCGGGGCGCCCCACAGGGCGGCGAGGTCGCGGATCTGTTCCGGATGCTCGTCCGAGACCCCGACGACGTCGTGCACCTCGGCGATCGTCGGCGCGTACAGCGGAACGTGCCAGTGCGAAGCGCCGATGACGATGGTGCGGGCCCGGGTCATCACGTCCCCCTGCTGGGTCGAACCTCGATCATGTCTACATGACTCCAATGAGATCGGTTGCTGAGATCGGTTGCATTGACCATAGGCGGCGTGCAAGAGTGTTGTCAATCACCTTTACGCCCCCGAGAGATGCGCCCCACACGTCATTGCCCGGGCGACGGACTGCGTGATCGAGGACGCCTCGACACCACGTGGCCGACGGCTACATCGGGCTCCGACGCAGCACATCACTTACTCATCCGATCGAGAGGATGCCTCGACATGATCATCAATACGTTCTCGTTCCTGTGGACGACGACCGCGCAGGAGGCCATGGAGCGGTTGATCAAGCACGGGTACAAGACTTTCGAGGTACCGATCAGCTCGCCGCACTGCTGGCCGGACGAACTGTCCGCGGCGGACCGCGCGGCCGTCGGAGCGATGCTCGATGAGTCCGGCGCCCGCATCAGATCGCTCAACGCCGGCGGGTACGACATCAACCTGGCCAGCCCCGGTGCCAACATGCGCCGCAAGAGCATCGAACACATCGCGTCGGTGATCGACCTGGCTACGGCGTGGGGCGTCCCCGACGTCGTGATCTCCCCCGGGACGCGGCGCCCGATGATCTCACCGTCGCTCGATCGCGTGCACGGCTGGTTGTCCGAGAGCCTGGAGACAGTGATCCCGATGGCCAGGCGGGCCGGGGTGCGGCTCCTGATGGAGAACACGCCGTACTGCTTCACGCCCACCATCGGGGAACTGGTCGCATTGGAGAAGTCTGTCGACGACGACGCCCTCAAGATCGTGTACGACGTCGCCAACGCCGCGTACATCGGCGAGGATCCGGTCGCAGGGCTGCTCGAGCACCACGATTCGATCGCACTCGTCCACATTTCTGATACGGGCGTGGACACCTGGGGTCATGACCCGATCGGTACAGGGGTGGTCGATTTCGAGGGCCTGGGCCGCACCGTCGAGTCGACATGCGGCGTGCACAACGTCGTTCTCGAGATCATTCGCGAGGAGAACCCCCTGGATGAATTCGCCAAAGCGATGCGTGACCTCGACGACAGAGGCTGGAAGGTGAGCACGCCGGCCTGAGACGCCCGCGCGAGAGTGCACCACATCAATCCCCCATGCAAAAGAGAGTGTTCGATGAGAGTTCTGGTCAGTGGAGCGAGTAGCGGTATCGGAGCGGCGACGTCTGTCAGGCTCGCGGAGGCGGCGCTGGCACGCGGCGTTCAGCCCATGGTCGCGGTATGCGGACACCGGTCGAACGGCGGACAGGAGGAGGTCGTTCGTGCAATCCGGTCATTGGGCGGCACCGCCATCGGCTTGACGGGCGACCTCGGCGACCCCGACGTGCCGGGCCGGCTGGTCGAAGCCGCGGTCACCGAATTCGGCGGCCTGGACGGGCTGGTGGCCAACGCCGGGATCGCCAGCCCCGGCACGATCTGCGAGATCTCCCTCGAGGACTGGGATCACATGTTCTCCGTCAACCTCCGTGGCGCCTGGCTCCTGGCCAAAGCGAGCTACCCGCACCTGAAGGACAGCCGCGGGGCGGCATGTTTCACCTCGTCGATGTCGGGCCGGCTACCGCACGCCGGATCAGGTGCCTACAGCCCCGGCAAAGCCGCATTGACGATGCTAGCCCGAACGCTCGCGCTCGAGTGGGCCCCCGACGGCATCCGAGTGAATGTGGTCTCCCCCGGCATGACACATACGTCCATGACCGAGAAGATGTACGCCGATCCCCAGATCAAGAAGCAACGGGAAGCCATCATCCCCCTGGCACGAATCGGGGAACCGATGGACATCGCGAACGTCATCGAGTTCCTGATGGGCCCGCTGTCGGGTTACGTCACCGGACAGGACATCTGCGTCGACGGCGGCTTCTCCTCGTCGATCCTCAGCCATATTCCGGGCCGCCCCAGCTCCGGCTCCTGACCGGCGTCTCCATCTCGACCGCCTGATCTCACCCCAGAACCGATAGGACTCCCATGTTCACCAAGCTTCAGACCCTGCGCACGATCGACGAATCCGGCGCCGTCCTCATCGTCCGGCTGCCGGACGCGGAGACCGCGGAGCGGGTCGCGCACGCCGCGATCGAGGGCGGGTTCCGCGCCCTCGAGATCACGCTGTCCATTCCGGGAGCCGTCGATCTCGTGCGCCGGCTGTCAGAGCAGTACGGGTCGCAGGGCATCGCCGTCGGGGCCGGGACGGTGCTCGACGGCTACGCCGCGTACGAGTGCATCCGCGCCGGCGCCACGTTCCTGGTCAGCCCGCAGCTCAATCCCGAGATGATCCGGGTGGCGAACCGCTACCAGGTGGCCACCGTCAGCGGGGCGTTCACGCCGACCGAAGCGCTCGAGACGGCCGAGGCGGGCGCGGACATCGTCAAGCTGTTCCCGACGGAGAACGCCGGAATCCCTTACGCCAAGGCACTTCTCGCACCGCTGGCACATCTGCCCGTCATGCCCGCGGGCGGTGTGACCACCGAGAACGTCAAGGACTGGTTCGCGGCAGGTGTCGCAGGCGTCGGTGTCGGCAGCGCCGTCACCAAGGCCTGGCAGCCCGACGGCGACTTCACCCGGGTCACCTCGGCCGCCCGTGACTTCCTGGCCGCGGTCCAGGACGCACGGCGATGACCGCGCCGGCCCTGCGCATCGTCATCGGTAGCGCCGGCTCCGGCAAGTCGACGATCGCCCAGCATCTCGCGCGCGAGCACGCGGCCGCCTACCTCGACAAGGACGCGATGAGCGCCAAGTTCGTGGAGGCCGCCCTCGTAGCGGCCGGCTACGACCCCGGCGACCGCGAGTCCAACGCCTACTACCTGGAGAAGCTGCTCCCACTGGAGTACGACTCCCTGCTCGACGTCGCCGGCGCCAACCTGCGCCTCGGCCGCCCGGTCGTGATCGACGCACCCTTCAGCCCCTTCTTGTCCGATCCCGGTTACATCACTGCGGCCGCGGACCGCTTCGACTGGCCGCCGGTCGACATCGACGTGGTCCTGGTGCGCGTCTCCCCCGAAACCCTCCGGGATCGCCTCCGCGCACGCGGCCTGGAGCGGGATCGCTACAAGCTCGCCCACTGGGACGAGTACTGGGCGGAGCACGGGGCACGGGCGTGCGCCTGGAAGGGCGTGCGGCTCTCGGAGGTCTCGAACGACCCGGAGCGCGGGGACCTCGTGCGTCCCGCAGTCGGAGGCCCCCGATGATAAGCGGAACGACGACGCTCATCGCCCACCTGGGATACCCCACCACCACGTTCAAGTCATCGCTGGTCTGCAATCCGTGGTTCGAGGCGAAGGGGATCGACGCCGCGGTCGTCCCGATGGGGGTCCGGCCCGAGCACTACCCGGACTTCTTCCGGTCGGTGTTCTCACTCACCAACATCCGAGGCGCACTGGTCACCATGCCGCACAAGGTGACGACGATGGGGCTGGCCGACGTGATCAGCCCGACCGCGGCGATCGCCGGCGCGACCAACGCGGTCCTCCTCCGGGACGGCGAGCTGATCGCCGACCAGTTCGACGGCGAGGGCTTCCTCCGCGGAGCGTTGCGCAAGGGTTTCGACCCGGCCGGTAAACGCGCCCTGGTCGTCGGCAACGGCGGCGTCGGTTCACCTATCGCGGCCTCGCTCGCCGGGTCCGGCCTGGCGGCCATCGGCCTGTACGACCCGGATTCCGCGGCCTCCGAGTCACTCGCGCGGCGGATCGGCGAGCACTACCCCGATGTCCGGATCACCATCGGATCGAAGGATCCCGAGGGCTACGACATGATCATCAACGCCACCCCCATCGGGATGAAGGACGATGATCCGATGCCGGTCGACGTCGACCGGATCGCGCCCGGTGCTTATGTCGGGGATGTGGTCCTCAAGACGGAGATGACGCCATTCCTCCGGGCTGCGCGGGACCGGGGCTGCCCCGTTCAGGTGGGCAGCGACATGCTGTTCGAGCTGATCCCCGCGTACCTGGAGTTCTTCGGTTTCGGCCTCGCCACCCCCGACGAGCTCCGCGCCACCGCTCACCTACCGTCGTGAGTGCAGGAGACACCCGCCGCCGGCCGCGCCCTGACCTCCGACCGGCCTCACGATGTCGGGCTCGGCGGGCGTGGAAGTGCGCAGGCGCATGTCTGATTGCGAAGGACCCGACATCGTGAGCGGCGTAGCGTCGGGACGGTGAACGAGACCGCGCAGACCGTGACCGTGACCGTCGGCGTCCCGCCCGAGGTGCTGTTCGCCGCCCTCACCCGCCCTGCGATGCACGCGGCGGCCGACGGCTCCGGCATGCTCCGCGGGGTGTCCGAGGACGGCCCGGAGACGATCACCGGCGCAGGCGAGACCTTCGGCATGGAGATGACCGACGAGCAGGGCCGGCCGTACTCGGTGACCAACCACGTGACCGTCTTCGATCCGCCCACCCGGATCGCCTGGCTGCCCGCCGGCCGCGGGCGCGAACCCATCGGGGTGGAGTGGTCCTGGGAGCTGGTGCCCGAGGGCGCCGGGACGCTGGTCGCCGTTACCTGCGACTGGTCGCGCGTGACGAACGAGGCCTACCTCGCGCGGTTCACCCTGCCCCGGGTCTCCGCAGCGCAGGTGCGGGGCACCGTCGACGCGATGGTCGCGCTGCTGACCGACTGACGTCACCGACGACGAAGGCCCGCCACCTGCGAGCAGGTGGCGGGCCTCGTACGGTGCGGACTTACTTGTCCTCGGCGTCCTTCGACTCCTCGGCCTCGGCCGGAGCCTCGTCGGCCGGAGCGGCCTCGAGGGCGGGCTCCTCGGCGGGAGCCTCCTCCTCGGCCTTGATCTCCTCCGCCTCGACGGCGGCGGACTTGGCAGCGGCCTGCGAGGCTGCGACGCGGGTGGCGCGCGAGGCCTCGGTGGCGGCGAGCTGCTCGGTCACGATCTCGATGACCGCCATGGGGGCGTTGTCGCCCTTGCGGTTCTCGGTCTTGATGATCCGGGTGTAGCCGCCCTGACGGTCGGCGACGGCCGGAGCGATCTCCGCGAACAGCACGTGCACGACGTCCTTGTTGCGGATCTCCTTCATGACCTCGCGGCGGTTGGCCAGCTTGCCGTGCTTGGCATGGCTGATCAGCTTCTCCGCGTAGGGACGCAGGCGCTTGGCGCGGGACTCGGTGGTCTCGATGCGTCCGTGCTCGAAGAGCGCGGTCGCGAGGTTCGCCAGAATGTGCTTCTGGTGCGAGGCCGAGCCGCCCATCCGGGCGCCCTTAGTGGGCCTAGGCATTGTTTCTCCTGTGGGTGTTTACGAGCTTGTCAGCTCAGAGCTGCTCGGTCTCGGCGTAGTCCTGATCGCCATCGGCGTCACCCGAGAACGACGGCTCGTCGCTCCAGGTCCCGGTGGCCGGGTCGTACCCGTCGACCTGCGACGGATCGAACGACGCGGGGCTGTCCTTGAGGGCCAGACCCAGCGCGTGCAGCTTGACCTTGACCTCGTCGATCGACTTCTGACCGAAGTTGCGGATGTCGAGAAGGTCGGACTCGGTGCGGGCCACGAGCTCGCCCACGGTGTGCACACCCTCGCGCTTGAGGCAGTTGTACGAGCGCACCGTCAGGTCGAGGTCCTCGATCGGCAGCGAGAACGCCGCGATGTGGTCGGCCTCGGCCGGCGACGGTCCGATCTCGATGCCCTCGGCCTCGACGTTGAGCTCCCGGGCGAGCCCGAAGAGCTCCACCAGGGTCTTGCCCGCCGACGCCAGCGCGTCCCGCGCGGTCATCGAGTTCTTGGTCTCGACGTCCAGGATCAGACGATCGAAGTCGGTGCGCTGCTCGACACGAGTGGCCTCGACCTTGTAGGTCACCTTCAGCACGGGCGAGTAGATCGAGTCGACCGGGATGCGGCCGATCTCGGCGCCCGACGCCTTGTTCTGCACGGCCGGCACGTAGCCGCGGCCCCGCTCGACGACGAGCTCGATCTCGAGCTTGCCCTTGTCGTTCAGGGTGGCGATGTGCAGGTCGGGGTTGTGGACGGTGACCGACGCCGGCGGGACGATGTCGCCCGCGGTGACGGCGCCCGGGCCCTGCTTGCGCACGTACATGGTGACCGGCTCGTCGTCCTCCGACGAGACGACCAGGCCCTTGAGGTTCAGGATGATGTCGGTGACATCCTCCTTCACGCCGGGGACCGTGGTGAACTCGTGCAGCACACCGTCGATGCGGATGCTGGTCACGGCCGCGCCCGGGATGGACGAGAGCAGCGTGCGGCGGAGCGAGTTGCCCAGCGTGTAACCGAAGCCCGGCTCCAGCGGCTCGATGATGAACTTCGAGCGCGCCTCGGAGATGACCTCTTCGCTGAGAGTGGGTCGCTGCGAGATGAGCATTGAGTCTTACCTTCTTCCTGGACGCCCGCTATATGACGTCCACTTCCGGGGGCGGATGCCCCCGATACGATTACTTCGAGTAGTACTCGACGATGAGCTGCTCCTGGAAGGGCACGACGATCTGCTCACGCTCGGGCACGCGGTGCACGAGGATGCGCAGGGTCGACGGGACCACCTGGAGCCACGCCGGAGCGGTGCGCTCGCCGACGGTCTCGCGCGCGATCTGGAACGGCGTGGTGCCGAGCGACTTCGGGCGGACGTCGATGATGTCGTACTGCGAGACGCGGTACGAGGGAACATCCACGCGGACGCCGTTCACCGTGAAGTGACCGTGGGTCACCAGCTGGCGGGCCTGACGACGGGTACGGGCCAGGCCGGCGCGGTACACGACGTTGTCGAGGCGGGTCTCGAGGATCTGCAGCAGGGCGTCGCCGGTCTTACCCGAGGCGGTCTTGGCCTCCTGGTAGTAGCGGGAGAACTGCTTCTCCATCACGCCGTACAGGAAGCGCGCCTTCTGCTTCTCCTTGAGCTGCAGGAGGTACTCGGACTCCTTGATCCGCGCGCGGCCGTGCTGGCCGGGCGGGTACGGACGACGCTCGAACGCCTCGGAGCCGCCGACGAGGTCGACGCCCAGACGACGGGACTTACGGGTGACAGGGCCGGTATAACGAGCCATGGTTTCTCTCTCCTACCTTCCCTAGACCCGACGCCGCTTGGGCGGACGGCAGCCGTTGTGCGGCTGCGGCGTCACGTCGGAGATGGTGCCCACCTCCAGGCCGGCGGCCTGGAGCGAACGGATGGCGGTCTCGCGACCCGAACCCGGGCCCTTGACGAAGACGTCGACCTTCTTGACGCCGTTCTCCTGCGCCTTGCGGGCAGCGTTCTCGGCGGCGAGCTGCGCGGCGAACGGGGTGCTCTTGCGCGAGCCCTTGAAGCCGACGTGGCCCGAGGAGGCCCAGCTGATCACGTTGCCGCTGGGGTCCGTGATCGAGACGATCGTGTTGTTGAACGTGCTCTTGATGTGAGCGTGGCCGTGCGGGACGTTCTTCTTTTCGCGACGACGCGAAACGCCCTTCTTCGCGCCCGTGGCGCGCGACTTCGGAGGCATTACTTCTTCTTTCCGGCGATGGTCTTCTTCGGACCCTTACGGGTGCGAGCGTTGGTCTTGGTGCGCTGGCCACGCACGGGCAGGCCACGACGGTGGCGGATGCCCTGGTAGCACTGGATCTCGATCTTGCGACGGATGTCGGCCTGCACCTCGCGGCGCAGGTCACCCTCGACCTTGTAGTCCGTGCCCTCGATGTAGTCACGGAGCTTGGTCAGGTCCTCGTCGCTGAGGTCCTTGCTGCGCAGATCCGGGCTCACACCGGTCTCGGCGAGAATCTCAGTCGCGCGGGTACGGCCGATGCCGTAAATGTAGGTCAGTGCGATCTCCATGCGCTTCTCGCGCGGGAGATCGACACCCATAAGACGTGCCATTGTCTGGCTGTTCCTTCTCTTCGTTCGGAGGTCTGCTCCCCGCCCGTCCTCGTTGGTTCCGGCGCTTTCACGCCGGCCGAGGCCCCGGCCTCCGAGCCGGGGGTCCGCAGGGGCTCGTCTGCCCCCGTTGGTGCGGAGAGGTCATCACATGTTCAAGCGGTGAACCGCTCGAAGCGCAGTGATCAGCCCTGACGCTGCTTGTGACGCAGGTTCTCGCAGATCACCATGACCCGGCCGTTACGGCGGATCACCTTGCACTTCTCGCAGATCGGCTTGACGCTGGGGTTGACCTTCACGTCAGTCCTATCTTCAGTGTTTTCCACGCCGTACCGCTAGCCCGGAACGACGCCACGGCAGGCACGACGAAGCCGCGCACGCACGCGATGATCCAGTGTACGCTCCGCTGCCCGGCCGCCCAAATCCGCTCCTGAGCAGGCACACATGCTAGCCTCAGGTTCGGCCGTTGATGCACTATTCGCCACTCCCGATTTCCCTGTTCCGGCACCTCGATCTCCGAAGGACCCGCGATGCGCCTGTCACTGACCCGCCGCCTGACCGTGGCCGCCACCGCCGTGCTCGGCGCGACGGCCTCCGTCCTCGCCGGCGCTGCGCCGGCGTCCGCCGCACCGCGCGTCGTCGTCGGCCCCGGCTCGGAGATCGACATCGTCCAGAAGGAGACGGCCGAGGGCATCGAGGTGGCCGCGTGCACCGTCGGCGTCCTCGCCTACGCCCCGGACGGCCGCCGCGTCGGCGTCACCGCGGGCCACTGCGGCAAGGTGGGCCAGGAGGTCACCGTGCCCGCCCCCGGGCAGGCCCGCACGCTGATCTCCGTCGGCCGGTTCGAGAAGTCCTCGAACCCGCCCACCGCGATCGTCGACGGCCGGGAGGTCTCGACCGACGTCGCGCACCCCGACTGGGGCACCGTCTCCTTCAAGGCGGGCGTGCCGCTCGTGAATCAGCTGGGCAAGGCGGCGCCGCGCTCGCTCGGCAAGGCCCGCATCGGCGACAAGGTCTGCAGCCAGGGCCGCACCAGCGGCTGGGTCTGCGGCACCGTCACCGACGTCACCGCCAACCGCTTCCGCACTGACCTCAAGCTGCGCTCCGGCGACAGCGGCGCGTCGCTGATCCGCGTCGCCGACGGTGCCGCGCTCGGCATCCACGCGACGGGCTCGTCCCGCCCGGGCAACGACGGCTCCGAGGTCTCCGACTACTGGGATCTGGGCTTCGTCCTCGCCCAGGCCGGCGGGCTGCGCCTGGCGGTCTGAGCGCCCCGGAACGACGAAGACCCACCCCGCGGGGTGGGTCTTTCTCGTATCCGGATACGTACTACGCGGTCACTTGTACCGGTAGACGATGCGCCCGCGCGTCAGGTCGTACGGGGAGAGCTCCACGACGACCCGGTCCTCGGGCAGAATACGAATGTAGTGCTGCCGCATCTTGCCGCTGATGTGTGCGAGCACCTTGTGCCCGTTCTCCAGCTCGATGCGGAACATTGCGTTGGGGAGCGGCTCGACGACGCGGCCCTCCACCTCGATGGCTCCGTCCTTCTTCGCCATACCCTCCACGATCCTGTTGTCTTCAGCGGACGCCGTGTGCGACCTAAAGCCCCTCCGCAGGCGGACGGGCATGCGGCCGAACGCCGCGCTACCCATCGATTCTACGCGCTCACGACCCGTCGGACGAATCCTGCCCGGAACCGGCCCCGCCGCTGACGAGGTGCAACGCGAGTTCGATCGAGTCCGGCACGAAGTCCGCAGGGTCCTGCGCGACCGCCGCGAGGAGGTCGACGGGGCGCATCCACTCCCCGCTCGCCACCTCCTCGGCCTGGTGCACGACCACCCCGTCGTAGACGCAGACGTACTGGAAACACACGAACCTGGTGCTCGGGTCGGCGTAGTGGCGCACGCCGACGGGGCGCAGCGGCACGCCGTGCACGCCGAGCTCCTCGAAGGCCTCGCGCGCGGCACCGTCGTCGGGCTCCTCCCCCGCGAGCAGCACCCCGCCGGCGCAGAAGTCCCGCAGGCCCGGGTAGACGTCCTTGGTCGCGGTGCGCCGGTGCACGTAGATCCGGCCGGCGGAGTCGAAGACGAGGACGCCGGTGGCGCCGTGCCGCAGGTTCTCGGCGCGCACCCGGGACCGGGGCGCCGCGCCGGCGGGGCGACCGGCATCGTCGAACAGGGCGACGATCTCCTCCACGACTTCTCCCCTCGACTTTCCCCACAGTATGAGCCAAAACCTGGACAGCGCGGCGCCCGTGCACTTGTATCGGGGCCATGAGCAATCCGGACAGCCCGAACTGGCATTTCGAGACCACGCAGATCCACGCCGGGCAGACGCCCGACGGTGCGACCAACGCGCGGGCGCTCCCGATCTACCAGACCACGTCGTACACGTTCAACAACACCGATCACGCCGCGGCGCTGTTCGGGCTGGCCGAGCCGGGCAACATCTACACCCGCATCATGAACCCGACGCAGGACGCCGTCGAACAGCGGATCGCCGCGCTCGAGGGCGGCGTGGCCGCGCTGCTGGTCGCCTCCGGGCAGGCCGCCGAGACCCTCGCGATCCTCAACGTCGCGGAGTCGGGCGATCACATCGTCAGCTCGCCCTACCTGTACGGCGGCACCTACAACCTGCTGCACTACACCCTCGCCAAGCTGGGCATCGAGGTCACCTTCGTCGAGAACCCGGATGACCTGGAGCAGTGGCGCGCCGCCGTCCGCCCCAACACCCGCGCGTTCTTCGCGGAGACCATCGCGAACCCGCGCGGCCACGTGCTCGACATCGCCGGCGTCTCCGGCGTGGCGCACGAGAACGGGCTGCCCCTCATCGTCGACAACACCGTCGCGACCCCGTACCTGCTCAACCCGCTGGCGCACGGCGCCGACATCGTCGTGCACTCCGCGACGAAGTACCTCGGCGGCCACGGCGCGGCTATCGGCGGCGTCATCGTCGACGGCGGCGACTTCGACTGGACGCAGGGCCGGCACCCGAACTTCACCACCCCGGACCCGTCGTACCACGGCGTCGTCTTCGCCGATCTCGGCGCGCCCGCCTTCGCCCTCAAGGCCCGCGTGCAGCTGCTGCGCGACCTCGGCCCCGCGATCTCGCCGTTCAACGCCTTCCTGCTCAGCCAGGGCATCGAGACCCTGAGCCTGCGGGTCGAGCGGCACGTCGAGAACGCGCAGAAGGTCGCCGAGTTCCTCACCGGCGCCGACGGCGTGACCGATGTGATCTACGCGGGCCTGCCCTCGTCGCCGTACCACGAGCGCGCGAAGGAGCTGCTGCCCAAGGGCGCCGGCGCGATCGTCGCCTTCGAGCTGGCCGGCGGTGTCCCCGCGGGCAAGGCCTTCGTAGACGCGCTGCAGCTGCACAGCCACGTCGCGAACATCGGCGACGTCCGCTCGCTGGTCATCCATCCCGCCTCGACGACGCACTCGCAGCTCACCGAGCAGGAGCAGCTCGAGTCCGGCGTCACGCCGGGCCTGGTGCGCCTCGCGGTCGGCATCGAGCACATCGACGACATCCTCGCGGACCTGCAGGTCGGCCTCAAGGCCGCCGCGGACGCCTCCTAGGAGGGAATGCCATGCGCGCGCTGCGGTGGTGGCGACGGCAGGTCCGTTTCGTCCTTCAGAACGACGGTGCCTGGACCGCGGCCGTGCAGCGCGGCTGTACGTAGCACCGCGCACGGGCGTGCCCGGCTCAGCTCTCCAGGGCGGCGCGGACCTGGCGTTCGAGGGCGACGGTGGCGGGTTTCGGCAGGTCGATGAGGCCGTCGAGTTCCGCGCGGGCGCGCTGGTAGGCCTGCTGCCGCTCCGGGCCCGTGGCGGCACCGTCGAGCGCGACGGACAGGAGGCGCTGGGCCTTGGCGAGGCGCTCCTGCTCGAGCGGCGAGAAGTCGCCCCGCCGACGGCGCCGGGCCTCCTGTTCCGCGACGTCGAAGGCTGCGGCGTAGGCGTGGACCGCGGCGCGGTACTGCTCGACGTCGCCCGGCGCACCGTCGGGCCCCTCCGGGCGGAGCAGGTCGGCCCGGCGCTTGGCCTTGTGGAAGTCGACGGTGAGCGGCTCCCGCAGGTCGATCATCATCGGGAAGTCGAGGACGGTGGCGAGGTCGGTCTCGTACTCGAACCAGCGGGTGTCCACGGCGTCGTGCTCCGCGACGGCCTTGTCGAGCTCGCGCCGGAGCTGCGCCGCGTCGACCCGGCCCATGCCCTTGGCCTGCGCGACCGCGACCTTGGTCTCCTGCTTGATCCGATACCGCTCGAGCCGGCGGCGGGCGCGGCGATCGTTCCACACCATGACCGATCGGCCCGCCGCGGCCAGTGACCCGCTGAGGGGGAACACCAGCCACCACATGTCGGTCCAGCTCACGTCCCCAGCGTAGCGCGATGATTCGGACCGCTCAGGGGTTCGCGAGCGCCCCCGAGCGGCCCGGGATCACCGGTGCTGCTCCGCGTTGGCGACGATGACGTCGTGCACGTACTGGGCCAGGCCCGGCGCGACGTCCTCGTAGTACTTCGTGAAGCGCTCGTCGGCGACGTACATCTGCGCCAGGCAGACCTGCATGGCGTGGTCGCAGTCGTAGAACTCCTCGATACCGGCGCGATGCCGCTCGGCGAGGGCGTTCGCCTCGTCCGAGCCGGGCGTCACGCCGCGCGTCAGCGCGTCGGCGAACGCGGCGTTGACCGCGTCACCGTCGGCCTTGATCCGCTTCCAGTCGTCCTTGGTGAAGCTCGCCTCGCGCTGCTTGCTCTGCTTCCACGCGTCCGTGCCGCCCCACCGCTGCTCGGCCTCCTCGGCGTACTGGTCACCCATCCAGCCGTCACCGAAGATCTCGGTCTGCTCCTCGGCGGTGAGCTGGATGCCGCTCCTCTTGCTGTTCATCATCTCCTCCACAGCCGCGACCATCCGGTGCAAACGGTCGATCCGCTCGGAGAGCAGCTTGCGCTGCTGTTCGAGATGCGCCATGGCATCCGCCGCCGGATCGTCGAGCAGGGTCGCTATCTGCTCGAGAGGGAAGCCCAGCTCGCGGTACGTGAGCACCTGATGCAGGCGCTCGACGTCGGCGTCGTCGTACACGCGGTAGCCGGCCGACGTGCGTCCCGACGGCACCACCAGTCCGATCTCGTCGTAGTGGTGCAGGGTGCGCACGCTCACGCCGGTCATCCGTGCGATCGCACCGACGGTGCGCGGTCCGGGCCTTCCTTCGTTCACGACGACCACTCTCCGGCCTCACGTCGCGTGAGGGTCAAGTTCTATTCCGGGCGGAGGGTGAGGATGCGCGGGCCGTCGGCCGTGACGGCGACGGTGTGCTCCCAGTGCGCGGCGCGGGCACCGTCGTCCGTGACGACGGTCCAGTCGTCCGCGAGGACCGAGGTGTCGGGGGTGCCGAGCGCGAGCATCGGCTCGATCGCCAGGGTGGAGCCGACGACGAGTCGCGGGCCCTTGCCCGGGTCGCCCTCGTTGGCGAGGAAGGGCTCCATGTGCATCTCGCGGCCGATGCCGTGGCCGCCGTAGCCGTCGACGATCGCGAACTCGCGACCCAGGCGCGCCGACTGCGCGTAGGTCGCGGTCTCGATGGCGTGCGAGACATCGGTGAGGCGGTTCCCGTCGAGCATCGCGGCGATCCCGGCCTCCATCGCGAGGCGCGTGGCCTCGGACAGGTCCTGGTCCTCCTGGGACAGCACACCCACGCCGAAGGTCCACGCGGAGTCGCCGTGCCAGCCGTCGAGGACGGCACCGCAGTCGATGGAGACCAGATCGCCGGCGGCGAGCACCGTCGACCGGTCCGGGATGCCGTGCACCACGACCTCGTTGACCGAGGAGCAGATCGAGCCGGGGAAGCCGTGGTAGCCCTTGAAGGACGGCACCGCGCCGGCCTCGCGGATCACGGTCTCGGCGACCTCGTCGAGTTCGAGGGTGGAAACGCCGACGCGGGCGGCGTCGCGGACCGCGACGAGCGCGCGGCCCACGACGGCGCCCGCGGCGGCCATCGCGTCGAGCTCTCCCGCGGAGCGGAAGGGCACGGTCTTCTTCGTGCGGCGGAACCGGCTCACTTGTCGAGCTGCGCGGTCACGCGGCCGAGGACCTCGTCGACGGTGCCGACGGCGTCGATGTGCGTGACGAAGTCGCCGTAGTAGTCCAGCAGCGGCGCCGTCTGGTTGGTGTACACCTGCATGCGGTTGCGGATGACCTCCTCGGTGTCGTCCGCGCGACCGCGCGCGAGCATGCGCTCGACGACGGTGTCCTCGGGGACCTCGAAGGAGACCACGGCGTCGAGCTTCTCACCGCGCTCGGTGAGGATCTCGGCCAGCGAATCCGCCTGGTCCGTGGACCGGGGGAAGCCGTCGAGGATGAAGCCGTTCTTCGCGTCCGGCTCCGCCAGGCGCGAGCGCACCATGTCGACGGTGACCGAGGACGGGACGAGCTCGCCCGCGTCCATGTACTTCTTGGCCTCGACGCCCAGCGCCGTTCCCTCGCTGATGTTCGCGCGGAACAGGTCGCCGGTCGAGATGTGCGGAATGCCGTAGCGCTCCGACAGTCGTTCGGCCTGCGTGCCCTTGCCCGCGCCGGGAGGGCCGAGAATAACGAGTCTCACTTGAGGAATCCTTCGTAGTTGCGTTGCATCAGCTGGCTCTCGATCTGCTTCGTGGTGTCGAGCGCCACCACCACGATGATCAGGACCATCGTGCCGCCGAACGGCAGGTTACTCATGTTCGAGCCGCTACCGGTCAGTTCGATGAAGAGGTTCGGGAGGATGGCGATGATGCCGAGGTAGAGCGAACCGGGCAGCGTGATCCGCTGCAGCACGTAGTTCAGGTAGTCGGCAGTCGGCTTGCCCGGGCGGATGCCGGGGATGAAGCCGCCGAACTTCTTCATCTCGTCCGCGCGCTCCTCCGGGTTGAAGGTGATCGCGACGTAGAAGTACGTGAAGAAGATGATCAGCGCGAAGTAGATGACGATGTGCCAGGTGCTGCCGGGATTCACCAGGTTCGACTGGATCCACTGCACCCAGCCGGCGGTCGAATCACTCGCGACGAGCTGGATCACCAGCTGCGGCAGGTACAGCAGCGAGGACGCGAAGATCACGGGGATGACGCCCGCGGTGTTCACCTTGAGCGGCAGGTAGGTCGACGAGCCGCCGTACATCTTGCGACCGACCATGCGCTTGGCGTACTGGACCGGGATGCGGCGCTGACCCTGCTCGACGAAGACCACGGCGACGAGGATCACGAGCACGGCGAAGCAGACGAGGCCGAAGGCGAGGCCGCCCTGGCTCTGCAGGATCTTCTGGCCGTCTGCGGGCAGGCGCGAGGCGATGCCGGCGAAGATCAGCAGCGACATGCCGTTGCCGATGCCGCGCTCGGTGATCAGCTCACCGAACCACATCACGAGGATGGCGCCGGCGGTCATGGTGACGACGATGACGATCAGCGTGAACAGATCGTTGTCCGCGATGATGCCGGGGCAGTCGGGCAGCAGGTTGCCGCGCGAGGCCATCGCGACGATCGCGGTGGCCTGCAGCAGCGCCAGCGCCACCGTCAGGTAGCGGGTGTACTGCGTGATCTTCGCCTGCCCGGCCTGGCCCTCCTTGCGAAGGGTCTCGAAGCGCGGGATGACCACCATCAGGAGCTGGATGATGATCGACGCGGTGATGTACGGCATGATGCCGATCGCGAACACCGACAGCTGCAGCAGTGCGCCGCCGGAGAACATGTTGATCAGCGAGTAGACCTGGCCGCTGTCGCCACTGGTGGCCTTGTCGACGCAGGCGGTGATGGTCCCGAAGTTCACACCGGGCGACGGCAGTGTGGCGCCGAGCCGGTAGAGCACGAGGATGCCCAGGACGATCAGGATCTTCCGCCGCAGATCCGGGGTCCGGAAGATCGGGACTAGGGCCGAAAGCACACATCCTCCTGGCAGCCGGGCGGCCCGGACGGGCCGCCCCACGCTCGTGGACACGCACTGCACCCGCGGCGAAGTGCGATGTCCTCATGGGTAATCCTGCAAACGTATGAACTCTAACAGCCGCACTCAAAGGGGCTGCTCATGGCGGTGCGCCCCAACAGGGGCCCGCCCGCGCCCGACGGCGCACCGTCGGACCCGCGAAACGAGAGCCGCGGTAGGCACCGGTGACCGGCGCCTACCGCGGCGTCCACGATTCGCGCAGCGCGAGGACTAGGCCTCGGCCGACGGCTTCAGCTCGGTGGCCGAGCCGCCCGCGGCCTCGATCTTCGCCTTGGCGGCGCCGGTGACCTTGGTCGCCGTCACGTCCACCTTGACGCTGATCTCGCCGTCGCCCAGCACCTTGACGACACGGTTCTTGCGAACCGCACCGGCGGCGACGAGCTCGTCGATGCCGATGGTGCCGCCCTGCGGGAACAGGCGGGCGATGTCGCCCACGTTCACCACCTGGTACTCGACGCGGTTGCGGTTCTTGAAGCCCTTGAGCTTCGGCAGCCGCATGTGCAGCGGCATCTGGCCGCCCTCGAACGCCACGGGGACGTTCTTGCGCGCCTTGGTGCCCTTGGTACCACGGCCCGCGGTCTTACCCTTCGAGCCCTCACCGCGACCCACGCGGGTCTTCGCGGTCTTCGCGCCCTTGGCGGGACGGAGATCGTGCAGCTTGATGGCCATTGGTTACACCTCCTCCACTTCCACGAGATGCGACACGACCTGGATCAGGCCGCGGTTCTGCGCGGTGTCCTCGCGAACGACACTCTTGCGAATGCCCTTCAGGCCGAGGGTGCGCAGGCTGTCGCGCTGGTTCTTCTTGGTCCCGATGGTGCCGCGCACCTGGGTGATCTTCAGCTCTGCCATGACTTACGCTCCCTGACCTGCACGGGCGCGGAGCATGCCGGCCGGGGCCACGTCCTCGATGGGCAGGCCGCGACGAGCCGCGACCTCCTCCGGACGCTGCAGCTCCTTGAGAGCGGCCACGGTCGCGTGCACCACGTTGATGGCGTTGTCCGAGCCGAGGCTCTTGGCGATGACGTCGTGGACGCCGGCCGCCTCGAGCACGGGACGCACGGCGCCACCGGCGATGACACCGGTACCCGGGCTGGCGGGACGCAGCAGCACGACGCCGGCCGCGGCCTCACCCTGGACCGGGTGCACGATGGTGTTGCCGATCATCGGGACGCGGAAGAAGTTCTTCCGGGCCTCCTCGACACCCTTCTGGATGGCCGCAGGAACTTCCTTGGCCTTGCCGTAACCGACGCCGACCATGCCCTGGCCGTCGCCGACGATCACGAGGGCGGTGAAGCTGAAGCGACGACCACCCTTCACGACCTTCGAGACACGGTTGATGGTGACAACCTTCTCGATGTAGTTGCTCTTCTCGGCCTCGTTGCGGCCACCGCGCTGATCGCGGTCGCGGCCACCACGACCGCCGCGGCGGTCGTTCGAGTTCTCGTTGCTTCCGGCGGGGCCGTTGTTGCCGCCGTCACGACGCTGACGTCCGGGCATCAGGCTGCCTCTCCTTCGATGGAAAACATGGTGGTGTAGGTCATCAGAACGTCAACCCGCCTTCGCGAGCGGCGTCCGCGAGTGCGGCGATCCGGCCGTGGTACTTGTTGCCACCACGGTCGAAGACGACGGCCTCAACACCGGCGGCCTTGGCGCGGGCGGCGATGAGCTCGCCGACCTTCTTCGCCTGAGCCGACTTGTCCCCGCCTGCGGCCTTCACGTCGACCTCGAGCGTCGACGCCGAGGCCAGCGTGTGGCCCTTGAGGTCGTCGACGAGCTGGACGTGGATGTGCCGGCTGGAGCGCTTGACGACGAGCCGCGGACGGGCCGCGGTGCCCTCGATCTTCTTGCGCAGGCGGAAGTGACGACGCGCCTTCGACGTGCGGCGACGAGTCGAGACGTCCTTGCCCGCCGGGATGCGCTTGTTGTTCTCAGTCTGAGTTGCCATGAGTTACTTACCCGTCTTTCCGACCTTGCGACGGATCTGCTCACCCTCGTACCGCACGCCCTTGCCCTTGTAGGGATCGGGACGGCGGAGCTTGCGGATGACCGCCGAGACCTGGCCGACCTGCTGCTTGTCGATGCCGGACACGGAGAACTTGGTGGGGCTCTCCACCGCGAAGGTGATGCCCTCCGGCGCCTCGATCGGGACCGGGTGGCTGAAGCCGAGGGCGAACTCGAGGTCCTTGCCCTTGAGCGCCACGCGGTAACCGACGCCGTAGATCTCCATCTTCTTGGTGTAACCCTCGGTCACACCCGTCACCATGTTGGCGACCAGGGTCCGCGACAGACCGTGCAGCGCCTTGCTGCGCCGCTCGTCGTCGGGGCGGGCGACCACGATGGCGCCCTCATCGTTCTTCGACACCGAGATCGGCTCGGAGACGGTCAGCGCCAGCTGGCCCTTCGGGCCCTTGACGGTGATGTCCTGGCCGGCGATCTGCACGTCGACGCCCGCGGGAACGACCACGGGGTGCTTACCAATTCGCGACATATTCCTGTCCCCTTACCAGACGTAAGCGAGGACTTCGCCGCCCACGCCCTGCTTGGCTGCCTGGCGATCCGTGAGGAGGCCCGAGGACGTGGAGATGATCGCCACGCCCAGGCCACCGAGGACCTTCGGCAGGTTGGTGGACTTCGCGTACACGCGCAGACCGGGCTTCGACACGCGGCGCAGGCCGGCGATCGAACGCTCACGGCTGGGGCCGTACTTCAGCGAGACGACGAGGTTCTTGCCCACCTCGGCGTCCTCGGTACGGAAGTCGGTGATGTAGCCCTCACGCTTGAGGATCTCGGCGATGTTCGCCTTGATCTTCGAGTGCGGGAGCGTCACCTCGTCGTGGTACGCCGAGTTGGCGTTGCGCAGACGGGTCAAGAAGTCTGCGATCGGATCAGTCATGGTCATGACAGATTCGTCTACCTTTCTCGCAGCGGTTCCCATGCATCGACGGCACTCTGGTGCCCTGACGAATCAGGGCCTGGAACGTCCGACGGTGGGCCTACTACGAAGCAAACCGTCCTGCAATACCGTTGCACTGCAGGGATTCCGGACCGGCGAACCGGTTCGGGGAAGTGCGCCGGCCATGCTCGAAGCACGACAGGCAACCTCACTAGTGTAGAGAAAGCGCCGGTCAGAGTCGAATCGGGACTCGACTCGGGACTCGAATCGCAGTCGACTCGGAGTCGAGTAGCAGTCGACTCCTACCCAGGGCGGAAATCGCCGACGATGCCTTGTCCCGGTCGTGCGGGCGGCTTACCGTCGGACCATGAGCACCGTCACCGACATCGTCCGCGATCCGAGGCTCTACCAGGCGGCAGCGGCCGGGCAGGCCACCGACGCCGCCGCCTGCGTCCAGCCCATCCCCTACATCCGGCACTGCCTGGAGGACGTGGAGTTCCCCCGCGCCTACTGGTGGATCTTCCCGGTGATCAAGGGAGCATCGGCGGTGGGCCTGGCCTCGGCGCCGCGGTGCCCCGGCCTCGCGCGGTTCACGGCGGTCATGCTCACGATCTACTTCTGCTTCGCGGTCGGCGCGCACATCCGCACCCGTGACCTGCGGCTGAACTTCGCGGCCGCGTCGTCGCTGCTGGCCTTCTACGCCACGCTCGCAGCCACGGGACCGCGCGTCAGTTCACCCGCAGCGTCGTCGTGACCGGCGTCGGGTTCTGCGTGAGGTCCAGGACCGGGCAGTGGGCGTCGACGGTGTCCGTCAGCTCGCGATAGCGCTCCTCGGTCTCGGGCCCGGTGATGTCGACGGTGACGCGCACGGCCGAGAAGCCCGGCCGCACGGCCTCGTCGAGACCGAAGAAGCCGCGCACGTCGAGGTCCCCCTCGGCGCGCAGCCGCAGCTCGTCGATCACGATGCCCAGGCGGTCCGCGTAGAACCGGTAGGTCACCACCTGGCAGGAGAGCAGCGCGCCGAGATAAGTCTCGACCGGGTTGATCGCGGTGTCCGCGCCGCCCAGCGTGGGCGGCTCGTCGACCGCGAGGGTGTGCTGACGTGCGGTGACGACGCTGCCGACCGACCCCTGAGGCTCGGCGGTCGCCGTGAAGACCACATGGGCGTTCGCGACGTTGCGGGTGACGGCCTGGTCGGTCGCGTCGATGATGGCGGCGAGGGAGCCGATGGCGGATGCGGTCATGTTTCTCTCCTGCGGGACGTGTGCTTCTTTCGCGAAACATATGTCCGAATCGACACCGGCACATCGGTTGTGTTCAGCGTGATTCCCTGCGGATACGCTGATCGCCGTGTCCACCTTCCTGACGGTCGCCCTGCTCTCCGTGCTCACGACGGCGGGCCTGGTCGGGGCCGTCGCCTCCGACGGTGCCGCCTCCCTCGTGTGGGCGGGTGCGACCGTCGTGGTGGCGGCCGTCCTCGCGTGGCGGCTCCGGTCGGCTCCGCCCGGAACGCCGATGGTGGCCGCCTTCGTGACGGGCGTCATGATCGTCTCCGCCGGGCTGCCCGCGGCGATCATGCTCACCGAGAACCGCGGATCGGCGCAGTCGCACCAGGCCGGCGGGGTCAAACCCGGATCCGCGAGCCCGGTGCGCGACCCGTCCGCCGAACTGCGGCGGGCGCTCGACCAGGCCGATCGCCTGATCCCCGGCGGCTCGAACTCGATCCTCGATATCGACATCGACGAGAACTCGACGCAGGTGTACGTCCTAGACCTCAACACGGGCCAACGGGTGGGCGGGAACTATTCATCGCGCAGCGACGAGTGGTACACCCCGAGTCGCCAGCCGGTGAACGACCGCGCCGACGCCACCTTCAAGCGCGCCGACGTCGCGGGCCTGGACCTCACCGCCGCCTCCGCCGCGGTGACGAAGGCCGCGGACCAGCTGGGCATCGACCGGACGAACAAGCACGCGAGCGACGGCATCGACATCAAGCGCCGCTACCAGGATCGCAAGCTGGTCGTCGAGTTCAGCATGTCCGGCGAGTACCTGTACACCGATGCCGCGGGGAACCTCCCCGACACACTCGCCCTGGCCACCGTCGACGGCGTGACCGCCGTGGGCGATCGGCTCCTGCGGGAGAGCGGCATCGACCCCGCCCATCCCTCGCTCACCGGCCTCCAGTACCGCTCGTTCGCGCCGAACGCGACGGCACTGAGCATCCACGACCGCGGCGAACTCACCCTGAGCGTGCAGGGCGACGGCCGCACCGGCTCGATCGAGGCGGCCGCCGGCCGTTTCCCGGTCGTCAATCTGCGTCCGTCCACGGGCTCGAGCCGCAACGGATTCGCCTTCACCCAGCTCACCGCGGCCGTGATCGAACGCGCGCGGGCGGACCTGCAGCAGCGCGCGTCGGTGATCCCCGTCGACGCGCATGCGATCAGCTTCCAGGTGGAACGCGACACCAGCATCGAAGCGCTCCGGCAGCGCGACGCCCCGCCGATCCTGCTGATGACTCTCGGACCGTCCGCGAAGGCCTACTACTCCTTGGCGGGGGCCTACCTGCGCACGGAGCGCCGCTGACCGGCGGGGCCGCGGGCTAGGCCTTGGCGGTGAGCCGGCGGATCGTCGCGACCTCCGCGTCCCGATAGGGACGACCGTCGGGCCAGAGCAGATCGTGGAACCACTGGTTCGGCTGCCGGGCTCCGGTGTACGGCTGCTTCCACGAGTCCCACGGGTAGTAGGTCTGGCTACGGCCGGCGACGAAGCCCCACTGGTAGGCGTCGATGCCGAGCTCCTTGCAGATCGGCAGGATCGTCTCGATGGTGCTGCCCTGCGGTCGCGCCATGTACTCGGTGAGCAGCAGCGGCCGGCCCTGAGAGGCGAGGTCGGCGGCCATGGCGCGGAACTTCGCCGGCGGGTCGTAGCTGTGGAAACTGATCACGTCGGACTGGGCGAGCTGGATGGTCCGGATCTCCGGGCGGGTGTCGGCCCAGACGCCGGAGGTCAGCGGCTGCGTCGGGTTTCCGGCGCGCGCCCAGGCGAAGGCCTGCGGCAGCAGCTGTGCCACGCGGGCGACCTTGTCCGACGGGCTCAGGGGGTACGAGTCGGCGAGGTTCTCCGGCTCGTTCCACACGTCCCAGGCGAGAACGCGTGCATCGTTCGCGAAGGCCTTGACCACGCCGGTCGCGTAGGCCTGCAGGGCGGCCGTGTCGGGCGCGGTGAGCCCCGCGGCGCCGGGACTCTGCACCCACGACGAGTTGTGCACGCCGGGCGTGGGCTCGCGCTGCGCACCGAGCTTGGGGTTCGGGTCCCAGCACGAGTCGAAGAGCACGAACATGATCCTGATGCCGTTGTTCTGCGCGACCGTGAGGAAGGTGTCGAGCCGCTGGACGAAGCCGGTCGGGTCCGCGGTCCACAGTTGGTCCTGCAGGAAGACGCGCATGGTGCTCATGCCCAGCCCGCGCGCCCAGCTCAGCTCGAGGTTCATCCGGGCCGGGTCGAAGGTCTGCGCCTGGAACATCTCGAACTGGTTCCCGGCGTTGGCATTGATGTAGTTGGCGCCGAGCATCCAGGGGTTCTGGGCGCGCCACTGCCGGGCGCGCTCGGTGGTCCATCGCGTCGCGGGCGCGGTGGGTGCCGCACCCGGCGTCGTCGGCCCGACGGTGCCGCCCGCCCCGGTTCCGGAGCCCGGATCGGCGGCGGCGCGCGCAGCCGCCAGCGCCAGCGGTACGGTCGCGGCGGCGCCCAGCATCGCCCGTCGAGTCACAACAGTCACACTGACACCATATGCAACATCGGTCACGGTGCCACGAATGTGCCCCGTATTCGCGCGTCGCGAAACCGGCCGATGTCGAGCACCCGGCGAAGCATCCGCATCGGAGCGCGGACATCGCCCGGTTTCGGAACGGGCCTCAGCCCTCGATCGCCTTGCGGGCCTCGGCCTCGAGTTCGGCGCGGAACCGCGGCGCCTCGGGCAGGACCCCGCGGTCGACCAACCGGTCGACGGTGCTGACCACCTGGTTGAGGTACGTCGCCCGCTCGGCGGCGACGCTCGACGCGGCGTGCCGGTACAGCTTGAGGCCGCGATCCAGGTCGCGCACGTCCTCAGCGGCGAGGCCGGCGGAGCCGGTGCTGCGTGCGTACCGGTCGGCGGCGTACCAGCTGGTCCGCAGGTCGGTGACGGCCTGGACGTAGTCCTTGGCGGACTCCGCACCCGGGTACTGCTCGGTGCGCAGGGCGCCCGCATGCTCGAGCGCGTCGTGGAAGGCGATCACCTTCGGTGAGCTGAAGTCCCACATCGCGGGGAAGCGCAGCAGCATCTCCGGGTCGAGTTCGTAGGCCGCGTACTCGGTGAGCACCTCGTCGTGCCGGCCGTTCGCGCGGTCCCACAGCGCCCGGTCCGACGGTGCCGGCGCCGGCTGGGGGCGCGGCCGCTCGGGGGCGGGTTTCGGGGCGACGAACCGCACCGGATCGGGTGCGCGGAGCTTCGCCGCGCCACCGCCACCTCCGCCGATGAGCACGACCATGCCGATGACCAGAACCCCGGCGAGGAACAGCAGCCCGACGGGGCCGACGAACCGGGTGCCGATCACACCCACCGCCGCAGCGCCGAGCAGACCTGCGACGGCCGCGTTACGCATCGGAATCACCCACGTCCGACAGCCTAGCCGTCAGGCGGCGAGCGCCCGCTCCCCCGCCGGACGTGCGAGGAGGGCACCGTCGGGCGACGGGGGCCGGGCGATCCGCGCGTAGGCGAGGGCCATGGCCCCGACTGCCCCGAGGAGCAGCGTGGCCGAGATCCCGGCGTTGAGCGCCATGTGCACGCTGAGGTAGCGGATGGACAGCAGGATCGCGGCGAAGGCGAGGGCGCCGCCCACGACGGTGACGATCCGCGCCCGGTGCCAGCCGTCCTCGGGGCGGACCATGGCCGTCTCGAGGGTGAGGACGAAGACGAGGCCGGCCACGAGGTCGACGCCGTAGTGGGCGCCGAGCCCCAGGGTCGCCGAGAGGGTGCACACCCACCACGCGATGCCGAACAGCTTGAGCAGCCGTGGTCCGCGCAGCGCGTGCACCAGGATCGCGGTGGCCCACGCGGTGTGCAGGCTGGGCATGCAGTTACGGGGCGCGAGCTGGTCGTAGTACGCCGAGAAGGGCTCGAGCGAGGTGGGCACGGCGTGCGGCCAGATGTTCATCCAGCCCGCGCCCGGCAGCTGGTCCCCGAAGGCGTAGTCCGGCCCGACGACCGGGAACAGGAAGTAGATGATGGGGCCGATCGCGCCGATCACGATGAAGGACCGCACGATGTGGTGCCGCGGGAAGCCCTCGGTCGAGCTGCGCCGCAGTTGGAAGTACGCGACCACCGCTGCCCCGACGGGCAGGTACGTGTAGACCTTGGTGATCACCCACAGATACCACCCGTGCTCGCCCACGAACCGGCCCATCACCCACGACGGGCTGCCGAGCGCGCGGTCGGCGACCTCGACGAAGTGATCGGCGACGTAGGGCAGCGCCTGCATGGTCAGTCCCAGCCACACCGAGGAGACGGCGTTGGCCACGATGAGCACGGCGGCGACGCCGAAGGCCTTGAGCGCGGCCGCCCGTTCCCGGCCGGTCAGCCGCAGGCCGGCGTAGGCGGCGAGAGCGACGAGGCCCCACATCACGCCGTTGCCGAAATGCAGCGGCACCCCCGCCAGGAGCCGCTGGGCGTTGAACAGCACCTCCACTCCGGCGACGACGCCCGCGAAGGGCAGGCGCAGCCGAGCGGGCATGCACATCAGCGCCAGCGCGAGCGACGCGACTTTGACCTCACCGGTGACCGGGCGACCGACGAAGTCCTTCGCCAGGCCCTGCACCGGACCGGGTAGGCCGTAGGCCATGGCGACGGCCTGGATCACGGCCACGAAGAGCACGACCGCGAGCACCGCCCACGCCAGGGGGCTGTGCCGGAAGCCGTGTCGGGGTCGCTCGCCGCGCGGACCCCGCGGGAGCGCGAAGTCTGCACGCACCAACATGAGATGACAGCATAGTGAACACCCGCGTAACTCCGGGAATCCGATCCACGTTTCGTGACGCGAATCGCCTGGGCACGGGCCCGACGGTGCCCTCCCTCACCCCCGGCGGGACCGGGGCAACCACTTTACGGCGTTCCCAGCTCACCCGTCGGGTTCGCTGCTTCAGTCAGTTCTGCCTCGAGCTCCTCGATCGTGGGCAGGCTGGAACCGAGGTCGTCTGGCAGATGCGCGGTGATCGCGGTGGTCCATTCCGCGACTCCGATGGGTGCCGAGTAACCGCGGAGCGCGTACTCAGCCACCACGTTGTTCTTGGTCTTGCACAGCAGTAGCCCGATCGTCGGCATGTCGCCTTCGTGTCGGAGTAGGTCGTCAACCGCAGCCATGTACATGCCGACCTGTCCGACGTGGCTGGCGTCGAACTCGCCGACCTTCAGTTCGACGACGACGAAGCACCTCAGGTTAAGGTGGTAAAACAGCAGGTCAGGGTAGAAGTCGTCGCCACCGACGCTCAGGTGAACCTGTTGGCCGACGAACGCGAATCCTTGACCGAGTTCGAGGAGGAACTTCTCGACGTGATCGACCAGGGCGCGCTGGAGGTCCCGTTCGCGCCGGACGTCGGCGGTGCCGATGAAGTCGAACAGGTACGGGTCCCGGGTCGCCTGCTGAGCCAGGTCGGAGTCGGGGGGCGGTAGGACGCGTTCGAAGTTGGTGATCGCCTTGCCAGAACGGTCGTGGAATCGGTTCTCGATGTGGTGAACGAGGACGTCGCGGCTCCAGCCGTTCTCGACCGCGGCCCGGCAGTACCAGAGCCGCTCATCGGCGCTGGCCAACTTGTCCAGCAGGGCGACGTTGTGACGCCACGGCAATTGTGCAACGCTGCGTTGCACAATTGCCTCGTCCGGCCATGCAGCGGCGAACGCTCGCATGTACTTGAGGTTGCGTGCCGAGAAGCCCTTCGCGTCCGGGAGACGTTTTCGCAGGTCGACGGAGAGCCGATCAATAACCCGAGCACCCCAGCCCTCGTCGGACTGACGTGCCAAGATCTCCTTGCCGACCGCCCAATAGGTTCTCACGAGCTGCTGGTTAGCGGCAGCTACCGCACGTTGCCGCCCCGTCCGCACCCGATCGGTGATGGCTTCCAGCAGGTCCGGGTACCAGTTGGGCACCAACTCGCCACGGGCACCCGACTGTGCCGAATCGTCAGTGGACATCGTTCATCACCGCCCCAGGCATAGCCTCGATCACTTCCCCGCTGAATCCGCGAGCAGAAGGCCCCGCGGCCAACCTACCTCGGATTCAGCACGAACATTCCGGTTCGTTCCGGGAACGCGAGCCGACGACGAAGGGCGCGCACCCCAGTTCCGGGGTGCGCGCCCTTCGCGCGAGTACCTGTTCCCGGGTCAGGCCCGGGATTCACTCACCAGCTGCTCTTGTGCACACCGGGGAGCTCGCCGGCGTGCGCCATCTCGCGCAGGCACACACGGCAGAGGCCGAACTTGCGGAACACCGAGTGCGGGCGACCGCACTTGTTGCAGCGGGTGTACGCGCGGACGGCGAACTTCGGCTTCTTGTTGGCCTTGTTGACCAGCGCCTTCTTTGCCATGGCTCAGTTCTCCTTGAAGGGGAAGCCGAGGTGCTTGAGCAGTGCGCGGCCTTCCTCATTGTTGGTGGCAGTGGTGACGACGGTGATGTCCATACCGCGCGGGCGGTCGATCGAGTCCACGTCGATCTCGTGGAACATCGACTGCTCGTTCAGGCCGAACGTGTAGTTGCCGTTGCCGTCGAACTGGTTGCCGTTGAGGCCACGGAAGTCGCGGATACGGGGCAGCGCGATCGAGGTGAGGCGATCGAGGAACTCCCACATGCGGTCGCCACGCAGGGTGACGCGCGCGCCGATGGGCATGCCCTCACGCAGCTTGAACTGCGCGATCGACTTGCGGGCCTTGCGGATCTCCGGCTTCTGGCCGGTGATCAGCTCAAGGTCCTTGACGGCGCCGTTGATGAGCTTGGCGTCGCGGGCGGCGTCGCCGACGCCCATGTTGACGACCACCTTGACGACACCCGGGATCTGCATCACGTTGTCGTACTTGAACTCGGTGTTCAGCGCGTCCTTGATCTCGGCGCGGTAGCGCGCCTTCAGGCGCGGCTGGATCTTCTCAGAGGTGGTCATCTCAGATGTCCTTCCCGTTCTTGCGGGAGATCCGCACGCGCTTGCCGGTCTCCTCGTCGGTCCGGTAGCCCACGCGGGTGGGGTTGCCGTCCGAGTCGACGACCATCACGTTGGAGACGTGGATCGGGGCCTCGCGGACCTCGATCCCGCCCTGCGCGGTGGCGGACGTGCTGGTGTGCTTCTTGATCCGGTTGACGCCCTCGACGAGGACCTTCTCAACCTTCGGGAAGGCCTCGACGACCTTGCCCTTGGCACCCTTGTCGGGGCCGGAGATCACGATGACGGTGTCGCCCTTGTGCACCTTCATGTCAGAGCACCTCCGGAGCCAGCGAAACGATCTTCATGAACTTCTTGTCGCGCAGCTCGCGGCCGACCGGGCCGAAGATGCGGGTGCCACGAGGGTCGTTGTCGTTCTTGATGATGACAGCGGCGTTCTCGTCGAACTTGATGTACGAACCGTCCGGACGGCGGCGCTCCTTGGCGGTCCGCACGATGACGGCCTTGACGACCTCGCCGCGCTTGACGTTGCCGCCGGGGATGGCGTCCTTGACGGTGGCGACGATGATGTCACCGATGCCGGCATAGCGGCGCGAGCTTCCACCGAGCACGCGGATGCAGAGGATTTCCTTAGCACCCGTGTTGTCGGCGACCCGCACTCGCGATTCCTGCTGAATCACTGTGGCAGTCTCCTCAGACCTGGATTTTCATGCGTGCCGGATTACCGACCCGAACACGCGCGGTCCGCCACCCGGCGCGCGAGGCGTCGGGCAACCCGTCCATGATAGGGGAACCCGCAGGTCGCTGTCGAATCGCGCCCGGTCGGGTGCCCTGCCTGCGGCCCTCCTGCCCGACGGTGCCGCCCCGCCCGGCCGGTAGGTACCCCTGTCGCCGCGGCAGGCTCAGCCCAGGCGTATCCAGTCGTCGACGTGCCACGCTCCGTCCTCGAAGAGCAGCCTGATCCGCACGGTCTCGTGGTTGACGCCGGGCCTGAAATCGCGGTCGTAGTACGCCACGCTCTCCATCTCACTGTCGCCGCCGCGGTTCAGATCGAGCCGGGTCTTGATGCTGGACAGATTGGGTGTCATCCCGTCGCGCAGGATCATGCCCCGGAGGTACTGCATCGCGTCCGCCTCGGGGAGTCTCCGCATCCTGGCAAGAAGCCCATCGGACAGGTACGACTGCACCTGAGAGAGCGACCGTCGTTCCGCTACACCCGTCACCAGCAGATCGACGGCGAGCCGTGCGAGCCACCCCGATGCGCACCCGAAGCCGACTCGTCCAATCCGCCACAGGCGCCGGGTCACCGCGAGCCCTCCGGCCACAGCTTACGAACTATCGACTCCATCGTTCCACGGTCGCGATGGCGACTTCTTCCGCCTTGCATTTCGCACCGAAATAATCCAAGTCGCGACGAAAATGAAGAGCTGCGCCGCCCATCCCCATGTACCCGTGAAACTCTCCGGGAACAACATGAACACCAGGACCAGGACACCCACCCCGGTTACCGACGCCATTGCTACCGACAAACGTCTTGAGTCGTTCACCTATCAGAGTCGCCCTCACCATCTCGAATCCATTGATCGATATGCCATGCACCATCCTCAAACAACATGACCACTCGAACATTCTCGTGGTTTACACCCGGATAGATATCGCGATCGTAGTATGCCACCGTACGAATAACACTGTCGCCTCCTCTATTAAGGTCCAACGTCGTCTTTATACTTGAAGGATTTGGCGCCATTCCGTCACGCAGAATCATCCGTTTGAGATACTGTCGACCTTCAGCCTCCAACATACTGTTGACCTTCGCAAATAGCGCGTCGGATAGATAGGATTCAACCTGGGCGATGGACTCCCCTTCTGAAACACCCTTGATGAGTAGATCAACGGCTATCCGCGCCAATGCCGGATCTTCGAAAGGATTCCGCACCTCGTTACCTCCAACTTTCGCTGATGTCGCTAGTGGGCTCGATGTCAATGTGGACGGAGCGGCGCGGATGGAATTCTTATTCCTCGCACAGTTACTTGCCCACCGACTTCCGCAACTCTTCCATGTCACGGGACGTTGAAGTGCTGACAGTTCCCCACTCAGGAATCACCTGTTGGGTCGCGGCACCTTTGGTAAGGAAGGCATACTGGCGCCCCACCGTGATCGGAATATCGCCGGGTACGACGTAGATCGCTTTGTCAGTCTCCCCGCCGAGCCTGGTCACCTGCTTGTTCACAGGCGGAGCCCCCTTCAAGGCCTCAGACACTTCGACCTCATACGTCGTCGAGGCTAAGCCGTCCTTCTCTTCCACCCCGATACGGCGAACTGCCTTTGCAACGAAGACGTTATCAGCGAGACTTGCAGCCGCTGTGATTCCGCCTCTCGGATCAATAACTGGGTCGATCGTGATAGCCACGAGCGCTCTGCCATCGGCTGACCTAGTAGCAGGGGGCAACTCGTCGTCCGCCGGAAAACCCTGGAACGGGATAACGACAGATGCCAAGAGCGCTGCGGCAAGCAAACCACCAAGTACGCCGCCCACTGCGCTAACGACACTCACCATGCGCGTACGCCAGATCGCGTAGGCGACGACTGCACATAAAAGCACACCTACGACGCCGATGACCCCTCGCAAAGTGAAGCTCATCGGGATCGGCATCAGCACGAGCGCTGCAACGATGATCGCCGAACCTACCGCGAGACCTGCGCACACGACCTTCTTGTTCATCTCCTGCCTTCCCACTACGGCTCCATCGCGATCAGCTTGCCCGCATACGGCGACAGATCGGTGCTCGACGGCTGCGGGACAATCACGGCCGAGCGTACAAGAGAAGCGCATTCCTCAATAATCGCGTCTTGATTACCTTCGTGCCGTAGCCCGACGTTGCGTCCAACAACGTTATTATGCACGTGGACACGTGACGAACAGATCAGACGGAGAACGCTCGATGCGCCGCAGCCGCTCCGCAATCGCTTCATCGGTCTCGATCCGCGCCCAGACCGAGTTGTCGACGAGGCCGTCCGTCACTGCGCGACCGGGCTGACCACGGGTGCGCCGAGTCCCGTGGACAGGCCGGTCAGCCCAGCGATGCCGTCGATCATCGCGCCCTTCTGTTTCGACGCGATGAGGCGACGCAGCGCCACAACGACAACGGCGCCGTCCGACCGCGCCCCGGTGACATTGCGAGCACGCTCGATCAGGCCCCGATCGACATCGACACTGATAGCCCCCATAGAGTGCCCCCTCCCGCGCTCGATCTCCTCACCGTACGGATGCCCGTCGGGCCGCGAGCGCTTATCCAGCGACCCGGCACGAAAATGATCTACCCGCAGGTAGCTCGTGCATCACGTACCGTCAGCTCGTGCTCCTGTCCGATTTCCCGCACCGCGGGGTGACCCGCCTGCGCGGCATCTCCCCCGAGGCGCTGGCGGCTGCGGCGGATCGCCGACGCGCGGAGGACCCGGTCGTCGTCTTCCCCGGCCTGAGCACACCCCTGCCGAACACCCCGAGCGCCCTCATCGAGGACGTCCTCGACCGCCTCACCGCCGTCGCGATCGAGCTCTTCCCCGCCTGGCTACCGGCACCGGACCGCGCCCCCGAATCCGGCGCGACACTGGACCGGATCGCCGCCCGCTCGATCGCGCACGCACACACCGGCGAGCCCGGGACCGGTACCGCGCTCGGCGTCCTCGCCACCGCCGCGGTGCACCCGCAGTCGCTCGCGGCGTTCACGGCGCTCCCGGCAGTAGACCGCCGGTCCGCCCTCGAATACGCGCTCACCCGCAGCTACGGCGCGCCCCTGGTCGCGCTCGCCGTCACCGTCGACGAGCCCCTCACAACTCACCAGGGCGACGTGCTCGCCACCGTCGCGCAGTGGCTCGCACGCGGCGACTGCGCCGTCTGGCTGCTCGGGGCCGGTTCCGCGCACCTCGACCGGTTCCCCGAGGTCGACGGTGCCCCGCCGCCCCCGCCCGGGGCCGACGCCCCGAGAGCGCTGGCGCGGCTGCGCCCGGCACCGTCGTTCCCGCCAGTCTCGGGCCGCCCGCACCCGGCGAGCGACACCGAACAACGCCTTGAACGCGCCCTGGCGGGCGTGGAGTGGGCGGCGGAACGGCACTGGAACCGCACCGTCGACCTGGGAGAACTGCACCCGCCGGTCCGGGTGGACCTGCTCTTCCCCACCTCGCGCCTCGTCGTGGAGGTGGACGGGCCCGACCACCGGACCAGGGACAAGTACGAGGCGGACCGGCGCCGGGACGCGGACCTCCTGCTCGCCGGCTACCGGGTGCTGCGGCTGACGAACGACCGGATCCGCGGGGACCTGTCAGACGCTGTGGCCATAATCCGTACGTTGGTGGTATCCGGAGCGGGAAGGAGGGCGTGGTGACGGCGCTGACGGACGGGCTGACGGGCACGGAGTCGGCGGTGCTGCTGGTGCTGGCCGCCGCTGTCGAGCCGGTGCGCAATCCCGACCTGAAACAGCTCGGTCCGGAGTTGAAAGCCGACTCGCGGCGCAGGCTCGTCGATCGCGCATTCGTGGATGTGGAGAAGGGATCCCGCGGCGCGCTCGTGCTCTCCCTCACCGACCGCGGCTGGGCCGCCGCCGCCGAGCTGCTCGAATCCCCGCCCCCGCCGCGCGCCACCCCACAGCTGCGCGCCCTGTTCACCTTCGCCGCCAGCGTGGGTCGCTACCTGCGGCGCGAGTCGCTCGCGCTCGGCGAGGTGATGACCTCCGCCTCCCCCGCGCCACCCGCTCCCCCGGCCCACGAGCCCGCAACCGCGCCCTCGCCCGCAGCCGACCCCGTCGACCTGGTGCGCGCGGCGTACCTGCACATCGCGGCCCCGGGCGCGTGGGTCACGCTGAAGGACCTGCGCGCGGCCCTGCCCGGTGTGCCGCGGGGCACCGTCGACGATGCGCTGCGCGCCCTGTACCCCGAACCCGGAGTGCACATCGTCGCGGAGGACAATCTCAAGGCCCTCACCGCCGAGGACCGCGCAGCCGCGCTGCACCTCGGCGGGCGCCCCCTGCACGCGATACGGATCACTCGATGACGCTCTCCGATCAGCAGCGCGCGGCGCTGCGTTCCGTCCGCCTGAGCTGGGCGCCCACCTACGAGGAGGTCTGGGATTCGGCGTCGGAGGACATGCACGTCGACGGCCTGCACACCGACGTCTGGGAGGACCTCGAGGACGCGCTCGGCGATGCCGTCGCGAGCACCGGCGCGTCTCCGACGGGCCTGGTGATCACCGGCAACGCGGGTACCGGCAAGACGCACCTGCTCACCCGGTTCCGGGCCGAGGTGCAGGCGGCGGGCCACTACTTCGTGCTGCTGGAGCTTCTCGACGCCTCCGACTTCTGGCGCGCCGCGCTGACCTCGCTGCGCAGCTCCCTGCTCCGCCCGGCGCGGGACCACGACACCCAGCTGGGCCAGCTGCTGTGGCTGCTCTCCGACGAGGCGGGGCTCTCGCGGGCGCACCGCCGCGAGTTCTCCGGCGACGCGGTGCCCACCCCCGCGGGCCTCGACGCGCTGGTCGCGGCCATGAGCAAGCGCCGCCCGCAGGTCCGGCAGTACCACGGCGTGCTGCGCGCGCTGGTCCTGCTCGCCTCCCCCGACACCCGGCTCGCCGACCTCGGCTCCGCCTTCCTCGACGACATCGAGGTCGAGGAGACGGCCGCCGACCGCCTGTACTGGGGCCTGCCCGCGCGGGGCTTCTCCGCGGTGGAGACGGTGCGCGCGATCTCCGCGTTCATGGCCGAGACGGCGGCCACGGTCTTCGCGGTCGACCAGATCGACACGCTGCTCGCCCAGTCCGCGGCCACGCTCGCCAACCCCGACGCCGCCGAGAACGAGGTGATCGAGCAGGTGGGCCACGGTCTCATGGCGCTGCGCCAGGGGCTGTACCGCACGGTCACGGTCGCGTGCATGCTGCCCACGGCGTGGGAGACGCTGTCCAGCCGCGCCACCGCGTCGGTCGCCGCCCGGTTCCGCGTGGTGGGCCCGCTCAAATCGCTGCCCGACGGTGCCATCGCCCGCGCCATCGTCGAGCGCCGGCTGACGGCCGCGTACCGTGCCCGGGGTTTCGTGCCGCCGCACCCCACCTGGCCGGTTGCGCCCGAGGCCTTCGCCTCGGCGGTGCATCACACCCCGCGTGACCTGCTCACCAAGGTGGACGGGCACATCCGCTCGTGCGTCGCCACCCGCTCCGACTTCGAGCTCGGTTCCTTCGACGACGGTCCGCGCCCCCCGCAGCCCGGCCGGCAGGAGCCCACGGAGACGCCGGCGGTGACCGCGCCCGCGGACGCCCTGGCGGCGATCGACGCGCAGTTCGACGCGCTGCGGCTGCGGGCCCGGGTCGGTGACGTCGCCACGGACCAGGCCGTCGCCGACAAGCGGATGTCCGCGCTGCTCGAGGCCGGCCTGCGCGCCTGGACCCGCGAGGACGGCGGCGACGGTTTCCAGGTCGAACGCGGCGGCAAACAGCTCGACGCGCGGCTGCGGCGACGGCTGCCCGGCCGGGTCGAGGACGAGCAGCACTGGTCGTTCCGGGCGATCCCGTCGCCCCAGGCGCTGGCGGTGCTCAACCGCATCCGGAGCTCCGTGACCGCCGCGGGGCTCGCCGCCGGCATCGATCGGCGCAAGCTCTTCCTCCTGCGGTCGGCGCCGTGGCCCACCAGCCCCAAGACGTCCGCCGCCCTCACCGATGCGCTCGACAGCGGCGCCGAACTGCTCCCGCTCGACGAGGCCGACCTCGCCTCACTCGACGCGCTGAGCCGGATCATCGCGGACTCCCCCGACGGGCTCGAGGAGTGGCTCGCGGCGCGGCGCCCCGCGCACGGGCTGCGGCTGTTCGCTGGCCTGGAGCAGAAGGCGAGCCCGGCACCGTCGGCCCAGGGTGCGGGGGCACGCCGCGGCGCCGGCCCGGGGCGCAGCCGCAGCCTCATCCCCGGCGACGCGGTCGGGAAGGTCGGCGGGCTGTCCACGTCGGTGGCCGACGTCATGTTCGGCGGTCCGCCCGCGCCGCGCACGGACGTCGTGCTCGAGCCGGAGGTCGCGGCACCGTCGGGCGACGGTGCGATCACGCTCGGTACGTCGCCGGACCGGCGGCCCGTCGCGGTCGAGGAGGCGGAGCTGCGCAAGCACACCGCGATCTTCGCGGGCTCGGGCTCGGGGAAGACGGTGCTGATCCGTCGCCTGATCGAGGAGTGCGCGCTGCGCGGGGTCTCGGCGATCGTCCTGGATCCGAACAACGACCTCTCCCGCCTCGGCGAGCCCTGGCCCGAACAGCCCGCCGGCTGGTGGCCCGGCGACGCGGAGCGCGCGCAGCGCTACCTCGACGAGACCGAGGTGATCGTCTGGACGCCGAACCGGCCCTCGGCGCGGCCCCTTGTGCTGCAACCGATCCCGGACTTCGCGGCGCTGCGGTCCGGCATGGACGGAGTAGGCCTGGAGGCGCAGGAGGCCCGCGAGGGCTTCGACATGGCCGTCGAGGCCTGCGCGAGCGCGCTCGAACAGCACGTGGGCGTGGGCGGCGCGCGGCGCGAGCAGCAGCGGGCGATCCTGCGTGAATCCCTCCACGCGTACGGCCGCCAGACCGGGACGTCCGACATCCGCGGTTACGCGGCCTTCCTGTCCGAGTGGGACGGTACGCGGAGCAGGCTCGGCAGCGCCGACAAGCTGGCACCCGAGCTGGCCGCGAACCTGCAGGCCGCGCTCATCAACAACCCGCTCCTCGGCGGCAGTGGCGAGGCGATCGACCCGGCCGCCCTGCTCACCCCCACCGCCGGGAAGCGGGCGCGGGTGTCGGTGATCAGCCTGATCGGCCTCCCCGACGAGACGCAGCGGCAGACCTTCGTGGCCCAGCTGCAGCTCGCGCTGTTCGCCTGGATCCGCCGCAATCCCGCGGGCGAGAAGCCGCTCGGCTGGCTACTGGTGATGGACGAGGCGCAGCAGATCGCGCCGTCCGGGGCGGTGAAGCCCTCCACCGAGTCCACGCTGCTCCTGGCCTCGCAGGCGCGCAAGTACGGGCTGGGGCTGGTCTTCGCGACGCAGGCGCCGAAGGGCCTGCACGACAAGATCGTCGGCAACAGCGCCACCCACTTCTACGGCAAGCTCAACGCGCCCGTGCAGATCCAGGCCGCGAAGGACCTCGCCGCCGCGCGCGGCGGGCGCCTCGACGGCATCGGCGGCCTGGGCGCGGGAGACTTCTACCTGGGCTCCGGCGCGTCGACGGTGCGCCTGCACGCGCCGATGTGCCTGAGCCACCACGCCGCCAGCCCACCCACGGAGGACGAGGTCCTCGTCATCGCCCGAAGGAGCACTGCATGAGCCCGAAGAAGAAGGTCAGCTGGAGCGAGCTGTCGCCGCGCGCCAGAGCGATGTTCGTCGCGACCGCGGCGGTCGACGCGGGGCTCCGCGCCTGGGCGCTGGCCGACCTGGCCGGACGCGACGACGCCGAGGTCCGCGGCCCCAAGAAGCTCTGGGGTCTCGGCCTCGGCGTGGTCAACTCCGCGGGGGTCTTGCCCGCGGCCTATCTGCTGGTCGGTCGCGGCGCCCGCATGGCGTAGCGCGGATCAGCCCGCAGCTGGAGCGCGGATCAGCCCGCGGGGCGGGTGGCGCGCAGGCGGGGCTGCTGTGCGCGGCCCTGCCCCTGCGGCCGGCCCTGGCCCTGCGTCCGCCCGCCCGACGGGGCCTGACGCTGCTGACCGCCCTGGCCGCGCGTGGCGCCTTGGGCCCGTCCGCCGCCCTGGCCACGGCCGGAACTCTGGCCCGCGCCCTGACCGCGGCCGGCACCGTCGGGCCGCTGACCCGTTCCCTTGCCGCGCCCGGCGCGACCACGGCCCGGGGCGTGACCGCCGCCGGCGCGGCGCGGTTGCTGCGGCGGCGCGACCGGCGCGGGCTCGACGTAGGGAGCGACCTCGCCGACCAGGTCGACGACGACCGGCGAGCCGGCGCTCACGGGCACGGGCCGCGCCGCGATGGCGGCCTTCTTGAGCAGGACCTGGGTGTCCTTGCGCTGCTCGGTGAGCATCACGGTGACGACGGTGCCCGCGCTGCCGGCGCGCGCGGTCCGGCCGCTGCGGTGCAGGTATGCCTTGTGCTCGGCGGGCGGGTCGACGTGCACGACCAGCTCGACGTCGTCGACGTGCACACCGCGGGCCGCGATGTCGGTGGCGACGAGCACGCGGGCGGTCCCGGCACTGAAGGCCTCCAGGTTGCGGTCGCGCTGCGGCTGGCTGAGGTTGCCGTGCAGGTCGACCGCGGGGATGCCCTGGGCGGTGAGCTGCTTGGCCAGCTTCCTCGCCTGGTGCTTGGTGCGGGTGAACAGGATCCGCCGGCCGGTGCCGGACGCGAGGGCGCGCACCAGCTCGGTCTTGTCGTCCTTGCCGCCCACCTCGAAGACATGGTGCGTCATGTCGGCGACCGGCGAGGTCTCCGGGTCGACCGAGTGCGAGACCGGGTCGTGCAGGAACCGGCGGACCAGCTTGTCGACGCCGTTGTCCAGCGTCGCGGAGAACAGCAGGCGCTGGCCGTCGGCGGGAGTGGCGGCGAGGATCCGCGTGACCACCGGCAGGAAGCCGAGGTCGGCCATGTGGTCGGCCTCGTCGAGCACGGAGACCGCCACGTCGGAGAGGTCGACGATCTTCTGCCGCATGAGGTCCTCGAGGCGGCCGGGGCAGGCGACGACGATGTCGACGCCCTGCGCGAGCGCCTGCTCCTGCCGGGACTGCTTGACGCCGCCGAAGATGGTGGTGACGGTGAGGTCGAGGGCCTTCGCGAGCGGCTCGACGGTGGCCGTGATCTGGGTCGCGAGCTCGCGCGTCGGCGCCAGCACCAGGCCGACGGGGCGACCCGGGCGCCGGCGCGAGCCCCGGGCACCGTCGACGGTGACGACGAGCGGGATCGCGAAAGCCAGGGTCTTGCCCGACCCCGTCTTGCCGCGGCCGAGCACGTCGCGGCCGGCGAGGGTGTCGGGCAGGGTGTCGGCCTGGATCGGGAAGGGGGTGGGGCGGTCCATGGCCTCGAGGGCACGGACGACGGGAGCCGGGACGCCGAGGTCGGCGAAAGATGCGGTGGGCACAGCTGTAGACACGGGTGTGGTCATACCTAACACTGGTGGGTGGCGAAGGCGGCGGTGGCCGCGTCCGTTCGCCGCAAGAGAAGAACCGGGAGGAGGTCTCGAGCCGATGCCGGCGAGACAGGGCCCGGGAGCCCTACGACGCATGCCGGGCGTCACCGCCCCGCACTATCTAGAGCCTAGCAAACTTGTTGGCCCGACGCGCATACTCGAAGGGGACGTGCCGACGCTCACACGCCGGACGGTCGCCACCCCTGTGCGACATCGGGCGGTCTCATGAGCGAGAATGCACGCAGGAAGCGTGCACCTTCACACGCACGCCCGGGGAGGCAGGAAATGACCGCACGTACGACTCGTCCCTTCCGCGCACGCGGCGCGGCGGCCCTCGTGGCCGGCGCCGCGATGGTCGCACTCGCCGGCTGCGGGTCGGTGGCGGGCACCGGCACCGCCGACCAGAAGGACGTGGCCGCTTACCAGTCGACGATCGCCGCCTCCCGGGCCGCGGCCGCGGTGGCAGCCGGCAAGTCCGCGTGCTCCTCGTGGCAGGCCGGATACGACACGCGGGTCGTCGCGAGCCGCGCCACGGTCGCCTTCACCAAGGACCCCAAGTGGACGTGGGACGGCATCAGCTCCCTGCTCAACGCCGAGCTCGCCGCGATCGCGACCGAGTCGGGCAAGCTGCCCGGGATCCTCGCCACCGAGAACCTCGCGCCGACGATCAAGACGGCGATCACCGACTACAAGACGAAGCTGGACGCCTACGCCGACGGCCTGCGCGTCGACCAGTCCGCCCGCGCGTCCGGTGACGCCACGTGGGCCAAGAGCAACCCCGCGTTCTCGCAGCTGGGTGAGGCGGCCACGGCGGTCAAGAGCGTCTGCCGCTGAACCCGGTCGGGCCGCCGCCGGGCGCCGGCCCGGCCCGGTGGCGCACCTCGGAACAACAGCTCGCCCCAGAAGAACAACGCGCCCGGAACAACAGCGCCCCGGAACGACGAACGGCCCCCGTCCTCTCCTCGCGGAGTGGACGGGGGCCGTCTCGTCTGTGCGGTGCGGGTGGGCCTACTTGGCCTTCTCCAGCACCTCCACCAGGCGCCAGTGCTTGCTGGCGCTCAGCGGACGGGTCTCCATGATCCGGACGCGGTCGCCGACACCGGCGACGCCCTCCTCGTCATGCGCCTTCACCTTGGAGGTGGTGCGGATGATCTTGCCGTACAGGGAGTGCTTCACCCGGTCCTCGAGCTCGACGACGATGGTCTTCTCCATCTTGTCGGACACGACGTACCCGATGCGAACCTTGCGGCTGTTGCGCTGCTCGGTGCTCACGTTGCTTCCGTTCTCGCTCATGCGGCGTCACCCTCCGGGCCCGAGGCCAGGCCGAGCTCCCGCTCGCGCAGGATCGTGTAGATCCGTGCGATGTCGGTACGCACGGTGCGCAGGCGACGGTTGTTGCTCATCTGTCCGGTGGCCATCTGGAAGCGCAGGTTGAACAGCTCCTCCTTGGCCTCGCGCAGCTTCTCCACCAGCTCGTCCGCGGTCAGACCGCGAAGATCAGCGGCGACGGTGTTCGACATCAGAACTGCTCCTCTCGGGTGACGATGCGGGTCTTGCAGGGGAGCTTGTGCTGGGCGCGGCGCAGGGCCTCGCGAGCGGTCTCCTCATTGGGGTAGGACATCTCGAACAGCACGCGACCGGGCTTGACGTTCGCCACCCACCACTCGACGGAGCCCTTACCGGAACCCATGCGGGTCTCGGCCGGCTTCTTGGTCAGCGGGCGGTCCGGGAAGATGTTGATCCAGACCTTGCCGCCACGCTTGATGTGGCGGTTGATGGCGATACGAGCGGACTCGATCTGACGGTTGGTGATGTAGGCGGGCTCGAGAGCCTGGATGCCGTAGTCACCGAAGGTCACCTTGTTGCCGCCCTTGGACTGGCCGGACCGGCTGGGGTGGTGCTGCTTGCGGTGCTTCACCCGACGGGGGATCAACATGGCGTCAGCCCTCCTGGTTCGTTGCAGCCGGAGCCGCCGCCACCGGAGTCTCCTCCGTTGCGGCGCGACCGGCCTCGGTGCTGGTAGCGGTGGTGCCCGAAGCGCCGCTACGGCGCGGGCGCTGGGGGCGCTCACGACGCGGGCCGCGACGGTCGTCGTTCGACGGTGCCGCCAGCTCGCGCCGGCCGCCCACGACGTCACCCTTGTAGATCCACACCTTGACGCCGATCCGCCCGAAGGTGGTCTTCGCCTCGTGCAGGCCGTAGTCGATGTCGGCGCGCAGCGTGTGCAGGGGCACGCGGCCCTCGCGGTAGAACTCGCTGCGGCTCATCTCCGCGCCGCCCAGGCGACCCGAGCACTGGACCCGGATGCCCTTGACGTTCGGCTGACGCATCGCCGACTGGATCGCCTTGCGCATCGCGCGGCGGAACGCCACGCGGTTGCTCAGCTGCTCCGCGATGCCCTGTGCGACGAGCTGGGCGTCGGCCTCGGAGTTCTTGACCTCGAGGATGTTCAGCTGCACCTGCTTCTTGGTGAGCTTCTCCAGCTCGGACCGGATGCGATCGGCCTCGGCGCCGCGGCGGCCGATGACGATGCCCGGACGCGCGGTGTGGATGTCCACCCGCACGCGGTCCCGGGTGCGCTCGATCTCGATCTTGCTGATGCCGGCGCGCTCGAGGCTGTCGGTCAGACGCTTACGGATCGCGACGTCTTCCTTGACGTACTCCGAGTACTGCTTGTCGGCGTACCAGCGGGACTTCCAGTCCGTGGTGATGCCGAGGCGGAAGCCGTGGGGATTGATCTTCTGACCCATGCTTACGCTCCCTTCCGGTTCCGGCTGGCGGCGGGCTTCTTCGAGTCGACCGACTCCACCACGACGGTGATGTGGCTGGTGCGCTTGCGGATCCGGTACGCACGGCCCTGGGCCCGCGGCTGGATGCGCTTCATGGTCGGGCCCTCGTTGGCGTACGCCTCCGAGACGACCAGGGTGCGCGGGTCGAGACCCAGGTTGTTCTGCGCGTTGGCGATGGCCGAGGCCAGGACCTTGGCGACCGGCTCACTCGCGGCCTGCGGCGCGAACCGCAGGATGGCGAGCGCCTGCTCGGCGTCCTTGCCGCGGACCAGGTCGATGACGCGACGGGCCTTCATCGGCGTGACGCGCACGAAACGCGCGGTCGCCGAGGCGGTCGGATTGGCGGTGGTGGCTGCTTCGTTGCTCATTAGCGGCGCTTACCCTTCCGGTCGTCCTTGATGTGGCCCTTGAACGTCCGCGTCGGGGCGAACTCGCCCAGCTTGTGGCCCACCATGTTCTCTGAGACGAACACCGGCACGTGCTTGCGACCGTCGTGGACGGCGAAGGTGTGACCGATGAAGTCGGGGATGATGGTGGAACGACGCGACCAGGTCTTGATGACCTGCTTGGTGCCCTTCTCGTTCTGGACGTCGACCTTCGCGAGGAGGTGGTCGTCGACGAACGGGCCCTTCTTGAGGCTGCGTGGCATTCTCTAACTCCCTCCTAGCGCTTGTTCTTACCGGACTTGCGGCGACGGACGATCAGCTTGTCGCTCGCCTTGTTCTTGCGGGTGCGGCCCTCGGGCTTGCCCCACGGGCTCACCGGGTGGCGGCCACCGGAGGTCTTACCCTCACCACCGCCGTGCGGGTGGTCGACCGGGTTCATGACGACACCACGGACGGTCGGGCGCTTGCCCTTCCAGCGCATGCGGCCGGCCTTGCCCCAGTTGATGTTGCTCTGCTCGGCGTTGCCCACCTCGCCGACGGTGGCGCGGCAACGCACGTCGACGCGACGGATCTCACCGGAGGGCATGCGCAGGGTCGCGTACGCGCCCTCCTTGCCCAGCAGCTGGATGCTGGCACCGGCCGAGCGGGCCATCTTGGCACCGCCACCGGGGCGCAGCTCGACGGCGTGGATCACGGTGCCGGCGGGGATGTTGCGCAGCGGCAGGGCGTTGCCCGGCTTGATGTCGGCGTTGGGGCCGGACTCGACCACGTCGCCCTGCTTGAGGTCCTTGGGGGCGAGGATGTAGCGCTTCTCGCCGTCCAGGTAGTGCAGCAGTGCGATCCGCGAGGTGCGGTTGGGGTCGTACTCGATGTGCGCGACCTTGGCGTTGATGCCGTCCTTGTCATGGCGACGGAAGTCGATGACGCGGTACGCACGCTTGTGCCCGCCACCCTTGTGCCGGGTGGTGATGCGACCGTGCGCGTTGCGGCCACCGCGGCCGTGCAGCGGGCGGACCAGCGACTTCTCCGGGGTCGACCGCGTGATCTCGTCGAACGTCGAGCCCGACGAGCCACGGCGACCCGGAGTGGTCGGCTTGTACTTACGGATAGCCATTTAGCTCGCGCCTCCGAAGATGTCGATGGGCTTGCTATCGGCGCTCAGGGTCACGATGGCGCGCTTGGTGCTCTTGCGCTGGCCGTAACCCGCACGGGTGCGCTTGCGCTTGCCCTGGCGGTTCAAGGTGTTGACGCTGTCGACCTTGACGCCGAAGACCTTCTCCACGGCGATCTTGATCTGCGTCTTGTTCGCGTCCGGGTGCACCACGAAGGTGTACGTGTTCTCCTCGATCAGGCCGTAGGCCTTCTCGGAGATCACCGGCGCGAGCAGGATGTCCCGCGGGTCGGCGGGGATGGTTGCGGTAGCCATCAGGCGTTCGCCTCCTCGGTCTTCGTCGCGGACGCGATGAACGAACCCAGGGCCTCGCGGCTGAACACCAGGTCATCGGCGTCGAGGACGTCGTAGGTGTTGAGCTGGTCCGGGTAGATCCACTTCGCGTTCGGCAGGTTCTGGACGCTGCGCTGCGCGGTCAGGTCCTCACGGCCGACGACCACGAGGAACTTCTTGCGCTCCGACAGCGCGGCCAGGAACAGGCGGGCCGACTTCGTCGACGCGTCCTGGCCGGCCACCAGCTCGGTGACGACGTGGATGCGGTCCTCGCGAACCCGGTCGGTGAGGGCACCGCGCAGGGCGGCGGCCTTCATCTTCTTCGGGGTGCGCTGGCTGTAGTCGCGCGGCTGCGGGCCGTGGACGGTGCCACCGCCGGTGAACTGCGGAGCGCGGGTCGAGCCCTGGCGGGCGCGGCCGGTGCCCTTCTGGCGGTACGGCTTCCGTCCACCGCCGCGGACCTCGCCGCGGGTCTTGGTGGAGTGGGTGCCGGCGCGCGCAGCGGCGAGCTGCGCGACGACCACCTGATGCATCAGGGCGATGTTGGGCTCCACGTCGAAGATCTCGGCGGGGAGGTCGACGGTGCCGTCGACCTTGCCGTCGGCGGTCTTGACATCGAGAGTCAGCTTGCTCATGCGCGAGCACCACCCTTCACGGCGCTACGGACCATCACGAGGCCGCCCTTGCGACCGGGGATGGCGCCCTTGATCAGGATGACGCCGGCGTCGGCGTCCACCTTGAACACGGACAGGTTCTGCGTGGTCACCTTGTCGGAGCCCATACGGCCGGCCATGCGCACGCCCTTGAAGACGCGGCCGGGGGTGGCGCAGCCACCGATGGAACCGGGGGCACGGTGCACGGCCTGCGCGCCGTGGCTGGCGCCGAGACCGGCGAAGCCGTGGCGCTTCATGACGCCGGCGTAGCCCTTGCCCTTGCTGATGCCGGTGACGTCGACGAAGTTTCCGGCCTCGAAGACGTCGGCGCCCAGCTCCTGGCCCACCTCGTAGTCGGCGGCGGCCTCGGCGTCGGCGAGCCGCAGCTCGGCGATGTGGCGACGCGGGGTGACACCGGCCTTGGCGAACTGGCCCGAGACGGGCTTGTTCACCTTGCGGGGGTCGATCGCGCCGAAGGCGATCTGCACGGCGTCGTAGCCGTCGGTGGCCTGGGTACGGATCTGGGTGACCACGTTCGGCCCGGCCTTGACGACGGTGACCGGGACGACCCGGTTGTTCTCGTCGAAGACCTGGGTCATGCCGAGCTTGGTGCCCAGGATTCCCTTGATCTTGTTCTCAGTCATATCGATTCTCCGCAGCCGCTTACTGGATGTTCACGTCGACGCTGGCCGGCAGGTCGATGCGCATGAGCGCGTCGACCGTCTTCGGCGTCGGGTCCAGGATGTCGATCAGCCGCTTGTGCGTACGCATCTCGAAGTGCTCGCGCGAGTCCTTGTACTTGTGCGGCGAACGGATGACGCAGTACACGTTCTTCTCCGTCGGCAGCGGCACGGGACCGACCACACGGGCGCCGGTGCGGGTCACGGTCTCGACGATCTTCCGAGCAGACGCGTCGATCGCCTCATGGTCATAGGCCTTGAGCCTGATGCGGATCTTCTGTCCCGCCACGCTGTGTCCTCTTCCGTCAAGTGTTCAAACGTATTGCCAGACACACGGACAGCTGAAAAACCTGCGGGAACGCATCCCGCGTGAAGTCGATCGACGCTGTTCATGTATCAAATTGCTCCGGTCCACGCGGTCGGGCGTGTCGCGCTGGCGCTCATGCTCCGCCGGGTGATCCGGTGGCTCCCGCGAGGGGTGCCGGGCGATACCGTAGCCGGTGACCCGGTCCACAGGGGACCGCGCCGCCCGACAAGGCAACCCGACCAGTATGCACTGCTCCGACGTCTTCTTCAAATCGAACCGGTCCATCTGCTCCGTGCGATTCGCGTCACACCGGCCGCCGAGCCGCTCTGTAGCATTGGCGATCATGACCGAGCAGCGCGTCGCGCCGAAGCTGGGCGCGCTGATCCTGGTGGGGTCGTTGGGCGCCGGGCTCGTCGGCTGCACCGTCGACCCGGGTGGGGCGCCGCCGGCCCCCTCCCGCACGGCCGCCTCGTCGGCCCAGCCGGTTCCGCGCGCGGCAGCGGCGGTGCGCGACGACGCGGTCCGCTACCGCTACCCCGCGCCCGGCGCCGATCCCCGCCAGAACTACGGCAACCTCTACCTCCCCCGCGGCACCCACGCGCCGCACAGCGTGCCCGTGGTGGTGCTGATCCACGGCGGAGGCTGGAAGAACAGGTCCAGCGCCGGGTACATGTCGGACGTGGCGCGGGCGCTGCAGGCCGCGGGCCTCGCGGTGTGGAACATCGAGTACCGCCGCGTGGGTTCGGGCGGCGGCTGGCCGACGACCTTCACCGACGTGGGCCACGCGGTCGACTTCGTGCCGACGCTGGCGGAGTCCGCGCCGGCGCTCGACCCGTCGAACGTGATCCTGGTGGGGCACAGCGCCGGCGGACAGCTCGCCGCGTGGGCCGCGTCCCGGCGCACGCTGCCCACGGGCTCCCCCGGGGTGACGTGGCCCGCGGGCGGCGGCCCGGCGGTGGTCCCGCGGGCCTTCGTCTCGATGGCGGGCGTGCTCGACATGCGCACGTCCTCGCGGCTCAACGACCACGTGCGCCAGGCGCTCGGCGGCATGCCCGACCAGGTGCCGGAGCACTACGCACTGGCGAACCCGATCCAGCGGATCGATCCGCTCATGCCCTCGGTCGCGATCCACGGATCGAAGGACACGGTCGTGCCCGTCGCCGAGTCCGAGGAGTTCGTGGCCGCGGCGCGGGCGCTCGGCGCACCGTCGCTGCTGGTCGAGCTCGAGGGCGCGAATCACGGAACGCCCGTCACCGTCGGCTCGCCCTACTGGCCGACGATCCTCGACACCATCGTCCGGGTGTCCCGCAACGGCTTCGACGCGCTGGCCGCGAACCCGCCGCGCTGATCCGCGGGGTAGCTCCGCGGCGTAGCATCGGGCCATGTCCACCGGCCCGCAGCAGTTCACGGAGTTGATCTCGCTGGAGCAGTGGTGCGCCTTGGGGGAGGACGCGTCCGGCCGGTCGGAACTGCAGGAGGGGGTCCTGATCGTGTCGCCGAGGCCGAGACCCGCCCACCAGGACGCGATGTTCGCACTCGCCGTCCAGCTCACCCCGCAGATCCCTGAGGGTTTCCGCGTCTCGCTCGACGTCGACGTCGTGCTCGATCCCACGACGCCCGCAACGGTCCGGGCGCCGGATCTGGTGATCCGTCGGGACGCCCCGGCGCGGCTGCTGTATGCGGCCGATGTGCTCCTCGCCGTGGAGATCCTCTCCCCCGGGAGCCGCGGAACGGACCGTGTGATGAAGCGTTACGAGTACGCGGCGGCGGGGATCGAGCACTACTGGATCGTCGACGTGGACGAGGGGTCGCTCGAGGTCCTGACGCTCGGGGACCGCGGGTACACAGGCGTCATCCGCACCGGCCCGGTCCGGGTCTCCGCTCCGTTCGACCTGCAGGTCGACCCCGGGGCGCTGGGCTGATACCCGGCACAGCCTCCTTACGCCCACCCACCCGAGGACTCCGTCAGCGGTGCGCCGTCGAACTTACCGTGCAGTAAGATAGGCGTCATGACCGACACCACCACGTACAAGATGTGGCGCACGCTCAGCGACAAGCCGCTCGGCAAGCTGGCCTTCTCCGCCGCGGCGTCACTCAAGGCGCCGTACTTCGCCTCCGTGACGCCGTACATCTCCGAGATCGAGTACGGCCGCGCGGTGGTCCACGGGCCCAAGTGGTGGTTCGTGCAGAACCACATCGGCACCTTCCACGCCATCGCGGCCTGCAACCTCGCCGAGGTGGGCATGGGCATGGTGATGGAGGCGTCCACGCCGGGCACCCACCGCTGGCTGCCGAAGTCGATGACGGTGGACTACCTCGCCAAGGCGGAGTCCTCGCTCGTCGCCACCGCGACCCTCGCCGAGGAGATCGACTGGGACGCGATCACCACCGGCCGCGACGTGGTCGTGGACATCGCCGTCCGGGATAAGAAGGGCACCGAGGTGGTGCACGCGCGGATCACGACCTGGGTCACACCGAAGCCCTCGAAGTGAGAACATTCCGCAACTCACGTCTCATGCGCTAACCTGCGCATCATCGGCCACTCGGTTTACAGGCGCGGTGGGGTGTGGCACGCTACCGTCGCACAGTCTTGCGCCTACCCGAGGAGGACCATGCGCCGCATCATCACGTCGTTCCCGAAGGCTGCCGCGGCATCCGTGGCCGTCCTCGGCGGCGTCGCCGCGCTCCTCCCCGCCGCCGCGCAGGCGGAGCCCGTGACCACGGTCGTCCCCGGAACCTCGGTGCTCACCGTGACCAAGCTGGTCGGCAACGTGGCCGACGGCCGCGGCTGCACGGTCGGCTTCATCGGGCAGCGCCCCGACGGCACCCGCGTGGGCCTCTACGCCGGTCACTGCGGCTCGCAGGGCCAGCAGGTGGTCGTCGACGGCCGGATCGTCGGCGTGAACACCGGCTCGTCGGCGCCCCGGCTCACCAAGACCGACATGTTCGAGGTGCCCGATGCCCCCGACTGGGGCGTCTTCACCCTCGACCCCAAGCTCGCGCAGGCCGCCCCCGGCGGACGGATCCGGCCCAGCACCGTCGGCACCGCGCGCGCGGGCGACGCGGTCTGCAGCCAGGGCGTCTCGTCGGGATGGCGCTGCGGCTCCGTCGTCAGCGTCGACGGTGGCTACATCGCCACCACGATCCCCGTGCAGGTCGGCGACAGCGGCGGCCCGCTGATCCGCACCTCCGACAACGCCGCGCTGGGCATCGCCTCGCGCGCCGCCACCTTCGACGGTCCGCTGCGCCGCAGCGGCTCGCTGTTCTACGACCTCAGCTCCGTGCTGCGCGCGACCGGCACGTCGCTGGTCGTCGGCTGAGTCCTACTCGCTGAACCAGGCGCGCACCGAGCTCGGTCCCCAGAGCAGGATCGGGACCAGCACGGTCGCGATGAGGCCGGAGCAGGTGGCACCGAGGATCACCGCCGTCGCGGTCGCGACGATCAAGGCCGTCCGCGTCCGCGTGGCGAAGAGCAACCCGGCGCCGACCAGCGCGACCACGGAGCAGAACACCCAGAGCCCGCCGAGCGCGGGACCGACCCCGTCGTCGGAGAAGCCCGTGATGCCGAGCAGCAGGCCGAAAGCGCCGCCCAGGATCAGCAGTACCGCCGCGACGATCGCCTGCCAGGGCAGTTTCGACGGTGCGGTGCCCGCCTGCGCGGGTGCCGCACCGAAGGCGGGGAACGAGGGCTGCGAGCCGTAGGCCGGCGGCCCCTGCTGCGCCGCCGCGCCCTGCTGCGCGGCCGCGCCGTACGGGGCCGCACTGTGCTGAGCCGCCGTGCCGTACTGGGCCGCGGCGCCGTACTGGGCCGCCGGACCCTGCACGGTGTTGCCGTAGGGCGTCGACGTCTGAGCCGGGGGCGGGGTGTGCAGCGTGGGCGCGGACTGGTGTGGCGCCTGGGCGTGCCGCGGCAGCGCCCCTGAGCCGACCTGGCGCGCTTCCGCCTCGAGCGCACGGGCGAAATCCGTGCAGGTGCGGAACCGGCCCGCGGGCTGCGGCGACATCGCCGTCGACAGCACCCGGTCCAGCGGGGCGAGGCGCGGGTCGGCGTCGGCGGCCCGGGGCACCTCGCCGCGCATCTTCCGGCTGATCACCGCGCCGGGCGTGGTGCCCGCGAAGGGGCTGCGGCCCGTGAGCAGGGTCAGGGCCGTCGCCGCGAGGGCGTACTGGTCCGTGCGACCGTCGACGGTCTCGTCCGCCAGCTGCTCCGGCGCCGCGTAGGTCACGGTGCCGACCGCCGTGTTCGTGGCGGTGAGGCCGGCATCGTCGTCCATGCGGCGCGCGATGCCGAAATCGGCCAGCAGCACGCGGCCGCTCGCGTCCGCGCCCGACTCCGCGAGGAGGATGTTCGCCGGCTTCACGTCCCGGTGGATGAGCCCCTTGCCGTGGGCGTGGTCCAGCGCCGCGGCGACCTGCGTGATCACCGAGACGACGTCGGCGACGGGCAGCCCGTGCGGATGCCGGTCCCGGACCAGCTGGTCGAGGTCCACGCCGGCGACGTAGTCCATCGACAGCCACAGCTTGCCGTCGGCCTCGCCGCGGTCGTGCACGCCGACGATGTTCGGATGGAACAGCGTGGCCGCGAGGTCGGCCTCCCGGTTGAACCGGACGCGGTAGGACTCGTCGGTCGAGAGATCCTGCGGCAGGATCTTCAGCGCCTCCTGCCGCGGCAACCGCGGATGCGCCACCAGGTAGACCTCACCCATTCCGCCCGCGCCCAACCGGCGGACCACCCTGAACCCGGCGAACTCGTCGCCCCCCTGCATCGCCATGCGCGAATCCTAGCGCCCCCGCCGACCGGTCCCGGCGCGCTCAGTCGCGCCAGAGCGTGTCCGGATCGACCGGCTCGGCCGACGGTGCCGTGGGCGACGCAGCGGGAGTGCGGGAGAAGCGGGGAGCGGGCATCGGCGCCATAGCTCCCCCGACCTCCTGCAGGGTGCCGCGCGCCTTCATGTGCGGGTGGTTCGGCGCCTCCTCGAAGGTCAGGATCGGCGCCACGCAGGCGTCGGAGTCGAAGAAGATCTCCGCCCACTCGTCGCGGGTTTTCGTCTTCAGCGCGGCCTCGAGCGCGGCGCGCAGCTCGGGCCACCGGGCTTGGTCGAGCTGGTAGGGCAGGTCCTCCTGCTTGAGTCCCAGCTTGTGGAGCAGCTCGGCGAAGAACTGCGGCTCGATCGCGCCGACGCTGACATACTTGCCGTCGGCGGTCTCGTAGGTGTCGTAGTAGGGCGCGCCGCCGTCGAGGGGGTTCACGCCGCGCTCGTCGCTCCAGATCCCCTGGCCGCGGAAGTCCCACTGCATCTGCCCGATGAGGGAGGCACCGTCGACCATGGCGACGTCGATGACCTGCCCCTTGCCCGAGGTGTTGCGCTCGTAGAGCGCGGCGAGCACGCCGAAGACGAGGAACATCGAGCCGCCCGCGAAGTCGCCGACGAGGTTGAGCGGCGGCACCGGACGCTCGCCCTGGCGGCCGATCGCGTGCAGCAGGCCGGTCAGCGAGATGTAGTTCATGTCGTGACCCGCGCGCTGCGCGAACGGGCCGTCCTGGCCCCAGCCCGTCATCCGGGCGAAGACGATGCGGGGGTTGCGCTCGAGCACCACGTCGGGGCCGAGGCCGAGGCGCTCCATGACGCCCGGGCGGAAGCCCTCGACGATCACGTCGGCGCGGTCGATGAGCTCGAGGATCTTCTCGATGTCCTGCGGGTTCTTCAGATCCGCCTCGACGATCGTGCGGCCGCGCTTGACGCCCTGCGGCTTGCCCGTGAGCCCGGCGACGCCGATGCCCGGCCGCTGCACCGAGACGACGTCGGCGCCCTGGTCGGCGAGGAGCATGGCGGCGTGCGGGGCGGGCCCGAGACCGGCGAACTCGACCACCTTCAGTCCCGCGAGAGGACCCTGCTTCGTATCAGTCATGAATGCACGCTAACTTGCCCGTAACCTGGGGGCGTGACCTGGCTCTCGATTCACGACCCCGACGGTGACCTCCGCGCGACCCTGATCCTCGCGCACGGCGCCGGCGGCAACCGCGATCAGGCGATGCTGCGCCTGCTCGGCGAGGAGCTCGCGGGGCGCGGGGTCCGCACCATCCGCATCGACCTCCCGTTCCGGCGGGAGCGCCCGAAGGGGCCGCCGTCCCCGTCGGGCCAGGCCGCCGACCGGGCCGCTTTCGCCGAGACGGCCCGGCTCCTGGAGATCGACGGGCCGGTCCTGTGGGGCGGGCACAGCTATGGCGGGCGGATGGCCTCGATGGCGGTCGCGGAGGGCGCCTCCGAGCACCTGCCGGGGCCCGACGGGCTGGTGCTCCTGTCCTACCCCCTGCACCCGCCGGGACGGCCGGAGAAGGCGCGCACGGCGCACCTGCCGGGCATCACCGTTCCGACGGTGCTGGTGCACGGCAAGCGCGACCCCTTCGCCTCGCCGGAGGAGTTGGCGGAGGCCGCCGCGCTGATCGCCGGTCCGACCACGATCGTGGAGGTCGCCGCCGCGCACGACCTGGCACCCGCGAAATCCGGCGCCCCGGCCAAAGCCGCCGACGCGATCGTCGCGCTCCTCGATCAGCTGAAGGCGTAGTCGCTCAAGGGGAAGGTGCGGGCGTCGCGGCGGGCGCCGAGCACGGAGCTGGGCCGCAGGAGCGTGGCCTCACCGTGCGGGTCGAAGTAGTAGCTGCGACTGCCCTCGCACGCGCCGCGCTGGAAGACCGACCGCCCCAGCCGCCCGCTCATCCGCTCCAGGAAGCGCGCGTTCGCCTGCTCGGTCACCTCGACGGTGCGCGCTGCCCGACGGTCGATCTCGTCGAAGACGCGCCGCAGGTGCACCATCTGCGCCTCGATGGTCCAGAAGTAGCTCAGCCCGGTGTAGCTGTACGGGCTGTGCAGGCTGAAGAAGTTGGGGAACTTCGGCACCGCCATGCCCTCGTACGCCTGGAACCGTCCCTCGCGCCAGAACTCGCCGAGGTCGCGCCCGTCCCGGCCGGTCACCTCGATCGCGGGGAAGTTCTTCTCCCACAGCGAGAACCCGGTGGCGAGCACCAGCGCGTCGAGCTCGTGGACAGTGCCGTCGGCCATCTCGATGCCGTGCGACAGCACCCGGCGGATCGACCCGGTCTCCAGCGTCACGTTCGGGCGCGCGAAGGTCGGGAAGTAGGTGTTGGAGAAGGTGGGACGCTTGCAGCCGAAGGAGTACGACGGGGTGAGCGCGGCCCGGGTCTTCGCATCGCGGACCTGGGCGAACATGTGCGCCTTGGCGAGCAGCGCCGCGACGTCGTTGAACCGGTGGCCGTACTGGTAGTTGAGCACGCCCACCGTGTTGAGCACCTCGAGCGCCGTCGAGTTCGCCAGGCGCGCGGCGCGCTGGGTGAACGGCAACCGCCCGAACAGCGTCTTGACCGGCCCGGGCACCGGGAAATCGACCTTGGGCACCACCCAGATCGGCGTGCGCTGGAAGACGGTGAGGTGGCCCGCGATCTTCGCCAGCTCGGGCACCAGCTGCACGCCCGTGGCGCCGGTGCCGATGACGCCGATCCGCCGGCCGTCCAGGTCCGCGTCGTCGTCCCACTGCGCGCTGTGCACGACGGTGCCGGCGAACTCGCCGATGCCCTCGATATCGGGCAGCTTGGGCTGGCTGAGGAAGCCGGTCGCGGTGATCAGGTAGCGGCTGCGGAGCTTCTGCTCGAGCCCGCCGTCGCGGACGACGGTGACCTCCCACTCGCCGGCCTGCGCGTCCCACCGCGCGGCCGTCACGTCGACCCCGAATCGCATGTGCCGGCGCAGGCCGTACTTGTCGGCGACCCGGCTCGCGTAGGCCTTGAGCTCCGCGCCGGGCGCGTACAGGCGCGACCAGTCCGGATTGGGCTCGAAGGAGTACGAGTAGGTCACCGAGGCGATGTCGACGGCCAGGCCCGGATAGCGGTTGACGTGCCACGTCCCGCCCAGATCGTCCTCGCGCTCGAGGATGACGACGTCGCTGCGGCCGCGGCCGAGGAGTTCGATCGCGGCGCCCATTCCGCCGAATCCCGCGCCGACGATGATCACGTCGTGAGCCATGCCCACTCCCCTTCTCCGCACGTTCTCCTTCAAAATCTACACCAGTGTAGGACCGGGGCGGAGCGCGCGGCACCGTCGGGAAACACCGGGCCGCGCCGTGGCGATGAACCGGACAGAAGCCGACACAACGAGGAGAAAGCCATGCACCTCACCCGCATCGCCCTGTCCGCCGGCACTGCCGCCTTCCTCGCCGCTGCAGCCCTGGCGGCCCCCGCTTCCGCTGACGACCCCGTCCGGCAGGTCGAGATCTGCCGCGGCTATCCCGCCGCCGTGCTGGCCACCGCCGGGCAGGCGTGGCGCAGCGGCCCCGACCACATGCCCGTCGCCGTCCCCGGCCAGATGGCGATGTCGGTGAGCCGCTCCGCCACCCTCGTGCCGCCGCCTCCGGGCTCCAACCTCGACGTCACCGTCGACTGGCGCAACACGCGCACCGGGCAGTCCGGGACGGTGCATCAGGTGGGCGCGCTGGGCAGCGGCGGCGGGTCGGCCTACTTCCCGTTCGTGCCCACCGGCGCCGGAACGATCCAGCTCAAGGTCCGGGCCGTGGCGAACATCGGCTTCCCACTGCCGGGCGCGTGCCGGGGCTCGTACACCGTCCGCTGACCGCCTGTGCGGGATAGTGGCCGCTGGGCGAGCACTATCCCGCACAGGTCGGGCCGATAACCTGGACGCATGAGCCTGACCCCCCATTCGAGCCGCAGCCAGATCGTCACCGTCGCCGAGGTGATCGACGAGACCGCGCTCGCGAAGTCCTTCGTCTTCGATGCGGAGTGGGACTACCGGCCGGGGCAGTTCGTGACCGTCCGCGTGCCGTCGGAGCGGACGGGGCCCGACGGTGCAGTGGCGCGGTCGTATTCCCTCTACACGTCCCCGTTCGACGACGGTAAGCCGGGCGTGACGGTCAAGCGGACCGTCGACGGGTACGCCTCGAACTGGTTGTGCGACAACCTGACCGTCGGCTCCGAACTGGAGGTGCTGCCGCCTGCGGGGGTCTTCGTGCCGGAGAGCCTGGACGTGCCGCTGCTGCTGCTCGCGGCGGGGAGTGGGATCACGCCGATCATGTCGATCCTGTCGGCGGCACTGACGGCCGGGACGCAGCCGATCACGCTGCTGTACGCCAACGCCGACGCGGCCAATACCATCTTCCGGGAGGAGATCGCACGGCTCGAGGCCGAGCACGAGCGGCTCACGGTGATCTGGTGGATGGAGGACGAGCGCGGCATCCCCGACGCCGACATGCTGGCCGCGCTGCTCACGCCGTACCACTCGCGCAACACCTACCTGTGCGGCCGCGACGAGTTCATGGCGGCCTGCAAGGAGGCGTGCCGGGTGATCGGCACCCCGCGCGAGCAGGTGCATCAGGAGATCTACGCCTCGCTCACCGGCGACGCCTTCGCCGACATCGTGCCGCACGAGGTCGAGGTCACCGCGGACTCGCCGGAGGTCACCGTTCACAACCTGGGCGCGACCTTCACCGTCGCCTGGCCCGAGGGCGAGACGCTCGTCGACGTGCTCATCAACAACGGCCACGACGTGCCCTACTCCTGCCAGTCCGGCGAGTGCGCCACCTGCCTGTGCAAGCTGACGAAGGGCACCGTCGAGATGGCGGTGACCGACGGTCTGGACCCCGAGGACGCCGAGGACGGCTACATTCTGGGGTGCCAGGCGAAGCCGACGTCGCCGGAGTTGGAGGTCGAGTACTGATGCGGATCCGTGGAGCGGTGCTGGAGGAGATCGGGCGGGCGCGTCCGTATGCGCAGTCGTCGCCGATCTCGGTGGGCGAGCTCGAGCTGGCGCCGCCCGGGCCCGGCGAGCTGCTGGTGCGGATCGAGGCTGCGGGACTGTGCCACTCGGATCTATCGGTGGTCGACGGTAACCGCGTGCGGCCCGTGCCGATGCTGCTCGGTCACGAGGCGGCCGGCATCGTAGAATCGCTCGGTGCGGACGTGTCCGGGGTGGCAGTCGGCGATCGCGTGGTGATGGCCTTCCTCCCCCGCTGCGGGGAGTGCGCGAATTGCCGCACCGACGGCCAGCTTCCGTGCACGCCCGGCAGCGTGGCCAACAACGCCGGCGAGCTGCTGGGCGGGGGCCGGCGGCTCTCGCGGTCCGGCGGCGAGGTGCACCACCACCTGGGCGTGTCCGGCTTCGCCACGCACGCCGTGGTCGATGCACGGTCGGTAACGCGCGTGGATTCCGATGTGCCGCCGGAGATCGCGGCGGTCCTCGGCTGCGCCGTGCTGACCGGCGGCGGCGCCGTCCTCAACGCCGGCCGTCCCTCCGACGGCGACGATGTGATCGTCATCGGGCTCGGGGGCGTCGGCATGGCCGCCATCCTCACCGCCCTGTCCCTCCAGGCCGACGGTGCCGTCGGCCGCGTGATCGGCGTCGACGCCCAGCCCGCCAAGCTGGACGCCGTGCGCGCGCTGGGCGCCGATGCCGCTTACACGCCAGAGGAATTGGCCGCGGAGGGGGTTCGCGCTCCGGTGGTCATCGAGGCCGCCGGGCACCCGCGGGCGTTCGAGGCCGCCGTCGCGGCGACGGCCGTCGGCGGGCGGACGGTCACCGTCGGGCTGCCCAATCCCGCTGCGCGGTCCGAGATCAGCCCCCTCGTCCTCACCGCCGAGGCCCGCACGATCATCGGCAGCTACCTGGGTTCCGCAGTGCCGCAGCGCGATATCCCGCGGTACGTCGAGATGTGGCGCGCCGGAAGACTTCCGGTGGAGAAGCTGATCAGTGGCGTGATCACGTTGGACCAGATCAACGAGGGCATGGACTCCCTCGCCGACGGCACCGCCGTCCGCCAGGTGATCAAGTTCTGATCACCGCTCCGCGTGGCGGTGTGCGGAGCACCTTAGGGCCCGCACACCGCACCGAAAGCCGATTGAACATCGGGTCCGTGGAATCACGACACGTCGGCGCATCCTGAGCCTGCCTCAACGAAGGCGACGCGGGTTCCACCCTACTTCGTTCCGGCGCACACAAGACTTATGACGTTCGCGACACTGCCAGCAGATCGGCCCATCCTCGTCTCTTGATGCTCCAGATCAGCGCATCGGACGGATCGGCGGTCTGTAGCCAACCCCACACCGCCTGCCTTTGCACTTCCTCAGGACGGGAAGCCACCCCAAGTTTCGTCAACAGTCGCGCCACCGACCGGATCTGCGCAGACCCTGGCTCAACCCCGTGGGGGATATCCGAAAATCGGAAAGTCGATGCCATCAGCCCACCACCTCTGCGATCAGGACAGGCACGACGCCTGCTCGCTCGACACCTACATATCGTACAACCGGACTGTCCAGTAGGACCTCCTGCTGCTCGATCAGCTCACGCACGTCGGATCCGATCCCAGCGATCCATGCAGCGTTCGTGCCGACCGGAAGACGAAGACGGATGAGCACCGGTCCACCGCTTCCCGACGGCTTAACAAACTGCTGCTCGACGATCACTCGCTCCCCCGATGCCGCCGCAAAGCCAGGCCATTCGGATTCAGTACCCACGAGGTCTCGGAGCCGGTCCGCAGGCGTGCCGAGCGCCGACATGGAACTCCGATTCCCTCGCCAAACGTCGACCTCACGTGTGAGCTGCGACGAGGCGATGACGTTCGCAAGATCATCGTGGACACGGCGGACCTCAGGACTCGGATGCAGGTCAAGACCGCGCGCGAACCGCTGCAGCGAAGGCGGGACGAATCTCCGCAGCAGCTCTGGGGCTCGGCTCCATCCCGCCCTCCCTGGAGGGGCTCGGCCTGGTGTCGTGCCAGCGCATCATCCGGTCACATGTCGTGTCGTTCAGCGCTCTGCGCCAGCTGCGATTCGGAGCCGGTCCGGCCGGCGACGCCGCGTGCCGGGCTCTCCTCGCCGCGTTCGCCCTCGCCGGCCTAGCCCGGTCGAACGCCGAGCTCAACCTCCGCGCGAACTGCAACCTGCGCGAGGCCGCGGCGCCCGAGACCAAGCTCGATGCCCGCTACGGGAACACGGTCGACCTCTCTCCCATCGAGATCGACCTCGCCGACGCCCTCCTCACCGAGGCGATCGCCCACGCCCGCAAGGAGGCGGGGATCCGCTGGGAGGGGCAGGTTCTGGAGGTCACCGGCAACGAGCTCGTCGTGAACAACATCGACGCCGAGGCGGAGGCGTAACCGTGCGTGCTCCCGGTATCCGGGCACGGTTCCCGCTGGGGGTGTACATCGGCCATCGTCCGGACGGTTCCCCCGACCCGTTGCCCTCAACGCTGCGTCTCCATGCGGCCCTCGTCGCTTCCGCATGCACGGGCTCGACCGCGGTGTTCGACGGTGGCCGGCTCGTCCGGTCCGCCTCAGCGACGCGCGCGCTCGAATGGCTCGAGGACAACCCACCGGACTATGTCGAACTTCCGCCGTGTCTTGAGAACTCGCCCACCGACATCACCTTCCGTGACCAGGGTGTGATGGATGGCGTAGGCAAAGATCCGGACAGGAAGAAGGCGCCTCGAACGTTCGGATCGGGAACCGCGGTGTCCGCACCGATCGGCTGGGGGTGGAAGGAGTTGCCCGACGAGGTCGCGACCGCGCTCGGCGATCTCTGCGCGGACGTGCCGTGTCTCGGCGAGACGGATTCCGCGGCGATCCTCGAGGTCGGCGAGATCGCCCCCACACACCGCCGGGTCGAACGACCGTCGGCGTTCAACCGGGTCGCCACCCGCATCGCCAGCCCGATTCCGGGACGCCTCACCGAGCTCGACGAGCAGCATGAAACAGCACGCCCCACCAGGCGCCCCACCGCCGCGGGCGATCGGTGGACCAAGACGGAATCACCCGCTTCCGCCCTGCCGACCCACCACCGGTCTGTCGACATCGGCTACGACCTGATCGAAGCCGCGCCACCGCGCCCCGCCCCCTGGGATCGTGCCGTTCATATCGCCATCGACACCGAGATCGGCGGCCTGGAGCGCGTCGACTGGTCGGTGGCACTGCACCGCGCGATGGTCAAGGCCCTGGATACCGAGGCTGCGTCGATCGTGACCGGCAAGTACGTCCGCGGGGTGACCCCACCCGCCAACCGAGTGGCGATCCAACCCGTCGACGAGTCGATCATGGACCTGTCGACCTACGATCTCGGACCGGGACTCCTGGTTCTCGTTCCCGCCGGCGACGGCGCCCAGGGCCTCGACGATCCCATGGAGACAGTTCGCCGCGCGCTCAGCGGAGTCACCCGCCTGTATCGGCGCAACGGCGTCACGATCCGGCTCGGCCGGCAGACCGTCGTCGACGCGCGGACGTTCTGGAAGGAACCCGCACGGTCGACCGTCCGGGAGTGGGTGAGCGTGCCCGCGGTGGTACCGGAGACGCGGCGCCCCCGCCGCGGTGCGCGACAGTGGACGCTGGCCGATTCGGCAAGGCTGTCCCTCGGTTTCGTATTCCGGGATCACTTCAAGGTGCCCGACGATGTCCCTGCGGAAGCCCGGTACGCATCCCTCGCTGATCAGGTCGCGGCACAGGGCGTGGACGTCGTCACGACCGCGATCATCCCCGACGCAGATGTACATCGATACGCCCACAAGCTGCCCGACGGTGTCGTCGCGCAGCCCTATCGGCTCCGCCTCCGCGGCGGCGGCCTGGTTCCCGAGCAGGCGATCCTCGCCGTCGGACAGAGCCGGCACCTGGGCGGCGGCCTGCTGGTTCCGGTCGACGTGCCCGCTGCGGTCGCCGAGGCGTGGGGAGACGTTCGATGAGCCTCGAGCCGAGCGAGTTCGCTGCGTTCTTCGCGGCGGTGAACAACGGAAACTCTCCATTCGATTGGCAGCAAAGACTTTTCGACTTCCTCCTTGAGAACGGCCGATGGCCCGACGCGATCAATGCCCCGACGGGCACTGGCAAGTCGAACGTCGTCGACGTGCACATCTTCGCGAACGCCCTGCGTGGGTGGGGTTTTGACGTCCGCCTACCACGACGAATGGCGGTAGTGGTGAACCGGCGCGGCCTGGTCGACGCACACGAGCAACGTGCTGCGGAGATCATCGAGCAGCTGGACGCTGCGGATCCCGGATCGATCCTGGCACGCGTATCGGAAGGGCTGCGCCGCCTGCGCCGAGAATCGGAAAACGGGACGAACGTGGTACTCGCGCGAATCCGCGGTGGCACTGCACTGGACTCGACGTGGCTCGACGATCCGACCGCGTGTGCGGTCATCTGCGCGACGCCGGACATGTGGGGCAGCCGACTGCTGTTCCACGGCTACGGGACGTCCCGGCTCGCGCGGCCTCGTGAGGCGGGCATCCTCGCCTTCGACAGCGTGATGATCCTCGACGAGGCCCATCTCAACGAACAGTTGCACCTCACCGCTACGCGGACTTCGGAGCTGCTCGCCCGGTACCCGGTTCCCGTGCCGCCCTTGCAGGTGGTGTCGACCACCGCGACCCAGGAGACTGCGGACGCGATCGTGATCGGGGTCGATGACGCTGACGTCGAGAAGAATTCGCCCCTCCGGTCCCGCCTCACGACGCCGAAACAGGTGACCTACACAGCCTCCCCGAACTGGCATCCGAAACGCATCGTCGACAAGTACATCGACGACATCGTCGACGCAGTGGTAGCGATGACCGAGCACCCCGAGATCAACGGGACCGTCGGGTGTGTTGTGAATCGCGTCGAGACAGCGGTGAAGGTCGCGGCGAAGCTCGAGGGGTGCTTGAAGGGCAGGGACCGCGAAAAAGTGCTCAGCTGGGTCGGCCCGATGCGCCGGCTGGACCTGCGGCGGTACGAGGACGAGTACGAAGGCGTCTTCACCCCCTCGGGCAATGCGAAGGTCGGCGTCGTCGTCGCCACCCAGACGATCGAGGTGGGCGTCAACGTCGACTTCGTCGGCATGGTCACCGAATTGGCGCCGGGGGTCGCCCTCGCCCAGCGAGCAGGTCGCGTGAACCGGCTCGGTAGACGAAAGGCCGGTCCGGTCGTGGTCGTCGGACCTGAAGCGCCACCGATTGAGGACGCCCTCCCGTACTCCGCAGACGAATTGGCAGCGGCGCACGAGTGGGTGCTCAAGCGTGTCGAAACACCGGAAGGAATCAGCCCGTGGGCTATCCACGGCACACCGCCGCCGCCCGCACGCCGGCGACGCGATGTCTTCAGCCGGCTCGAATCGGGTGACGTCTACGCGCTGGCACCGACGAGTGAGATACGACCGGCCCGGCCCGAACTCGATCTGTGGCTGCACGACTCCCTCGAGAGCGACACTCCTCTGTGCGGAATCGTGCTACGCGGCGGACTTCCCCGCGACGGTGGTCGTCCACTTCCGGCCGATTCCTTGGACGCGCTCGCCGTCTTGCGAGCGACTCCTCCCGACCCCGTGGAGGTCTTCCCGACACCGGTCTACCGTGCGTTGAAGATCTGCGCGGCGCTCCGGGAGAACCCGCACAGCCACAGCCGCGCGTTCCGCTACCGCGACGGTGCCGTCGACGTGGTCGATGTGCTCGATCCGAAGACCGACAGCCCCGACATCGCCCCGGGGGACGTCCTGATTCTCGACGCCGATCACGACATCGTCCTCGCCAACACGATCGTCGATTATGGGCAAGGGAAACCGGAGCCATACACGGTCTGGGGCCGCTTCGACGACGAGGACGTCCGGGTACGCCTCGTCTGGCGCGACGACTCCCCGAGCCTGTTCGCCGAACTCGACGATATCGCGCACATCGTCGCCGAGACGGATGACGAGGACGAGATCGCGGACCTCGCGAATCGACAACAGGAGGTGCTCGCCGACCACGGCTACTCCGACTATCAACTGACCGTAGGCTCTCCGTTCGCGAGTGATGACGAACCGACCATCCCGTGGATCGTCCTCCGGCCCAACGAATTCGTGCGCGACAACGAAGAGATTAGGCAGACCTGGACGGGTCGTGGCGCCGTCCTGCTCGACGATCACGCGAAGTCGGTCGCGACGCGCGCACGCGAGATCGCTGAGAAGGTCGGCCTGCCGGCGCACCTGCAGCGTGTCCTCGAGTTCGCCGGACTTCATCATGACGACGGCAAGCGTGACTTGCGCTTCCAACACATGCTCGGCGGAACGCAATCCGTTCCTCTCGCGAAAAGCGGCGGGAGCTCCAGCCGCCGGACGACGACCGCGAAGACGCGCACCGGCCTGCCACCGGGCTGGCGCCACGAACAGCTGTCCGTCGCCTACACCCGGATCGCCGCACCCGATGTCGAGGACCCCGAGCTGCTCCTACGTCTGGTGGGAACCAGCCACGGCTGGGGGCGCGCCGGGTTCCCGCACAGCGGCGACGAACTCGTGCACCCTGAAGCCGACGATCCGCTACGGGTAGCCGCTCGCGAGCTGTTCACCGCCGGCGCGTGGGAGGAACTGATCGACGCCACCGACCGTGCCCACGGCCCGTGGGCGTGCGCCTACTACGAGGCCCTGCTCCGCGCCGCGGACTGCGGCGTGTCCAAGGAGGGATCATGACCGAATTCGTTCTCGCATCGGACTATCGAAGCGCGCTCAGCCATTTCGCCGGGTACGGGCTTGCGGCGATCCTCGAGGACAGTGGGGTGCGAGGCCTCCGGATGTTCTGGTCCGACGGCGACGTGCCTCGCCTCGTACTCACGGGAGCGGGTGACCCACTCGACGTGGCCAGCGCGGTCCGCGACCACGCCTCGGCACACTCAGTCCCCTCGTCGTGGGTGCAGCGCATTTTTCAGGTCCAGGGTGAGAACAAGCAGTCCGAAGTCGGCCTGTTCAGTCCTCGCATCGCCAGCCCGGCGAACGCCGTCGCGTGGAATGCTCTGTACGACAAGCGTCACGAGTCTCAGGATCTCCCGGAGAACTCCGGATGGCTGGATTCGCTGATGCTGCAGGCGCTAGGCGAACCGGCGCACTGGTTGGTGGGCACGGATCTGAACGAGCCCGATCGCGGTGCGTCGCGCTGGGAGATGAAGACCCGCAATCGCGGTGAGGACTTCACCAGGAATCGACTCGCGAAACTCGCAGCGACCGTATCTGCTCGCACCGCAGAAGCCGTCCTCGCGGGTCTCACCGGCGAATCCATCGTGGACGAGGCCGGCAAGAACTCGGATTCATCGCGTTCAGCCACGGGGCTCGCTCGGCCGGGCATCGTCGATAATGCGATCGCGTGGTGCGCGCTCTGGGGAATCTCATGGTTCCGATTGACGCCGCGCGTGAAAGTGCAGGCGTTCACGCCGGGCGCAGTTCCGCAGAATCGCGTGCATCCGCACAAGATGGCGTTGCCGTTGGTCACAGAGGCGACCTCTCCGGCGCGTCTCCGGCGAGTTCTCCGCTCGGCGGCGTTCGATACCTACGCGTTCGGCGAGGACGGGTCGACCGCACGGGCCGCCGCCGCGGAAGAACTGCGCCGATCCGGTGTGAACGGCTGCGTTGTGTTCCCGATCGAAGTAGCCGGCAGTAGCTCCGCACCCGAAAGGATCGTCTTGTCCGGAATGTACAACCCGATATAGGCTGCCTCATGGCCGACCACACGACTGAATTGCCGATCAGCTTCGTCGCTCACACGGTGTTCTGCGAGAGGCGAGCCTGGTTGGAAGCCGCTGGCGAGCGGGTCGTCCACTCGAATATCGAGGCCGGCTTGGCAGCTCATTCCGTGGTCGATCAGCCTTCCCATAACCGGCATCGGACGACTTCCGTCGATGTCTCCCTACCCGAACTCGGACTCACGGGCAAGTGCGACGTCGTACGAGCGTCCGATGCCGGCTCGGTCACTCTCGTCGAGTACAAGTCGACACCTGCGCGGCGCATCGCCCAGGTCACCGAAGCGAACGTCGTGCAACTGGCCCTGCAGCGGCTCTGCCTTGAGGCCGACGGCGTGTTGGTACTCGGACAAGAGGTGTACTTCACCAACCATCGTCGCGCGGTTCAGGTCGATCTCTCCCACTCGGATTTCGACGAGGCGCGGGCGTGGGTTGCGAGAACCCGGGAGATCGTTACTTCCGCGGAGGCACCCGAGCCGCTTGTGAACGATCCGCGGTGCGGATTCTGCTCGCACGTCTCGGTATGTCTACCCGACGAGCATGAAGGGCGATCCAAAGCTCGTCGGATCGCCGTCTCCAATCCACTGGGTGAGATTCTCCACCTCACCACGCCCGGTAGCCGCGCATTCCTCCGCACCGGCAGGTTGGTCGTGGAGAAGTCACGGGAGGAGCTTGCGAGTGTCCCGCTCGAACGAGTAGTCGGCCTGGTGGTGCACGGAAACGTGGACGTTTCGAGTGCGCTGATCAGAGAACTCCTCTGGCGCGGATACTCTGTAGTGTGGTGTTCGGGGTACGGCCGAGTCATCGGCGCGGCTCGCTCGGCCGAGTCCCCGAACGGACTGCCTCGAGTTCGCCAGCACGTCGCGTCAGAATCAGGGCACCTCGAACTCGCCCGGGAATTCGTCAGTGCGAAAGTCTCGAATCAGGCGACTCAGCTCCGCCGGAACGCTCGCGGTGACGTGCGCGACGCCGTCGCTGGGATTCGGGATCTCGCTCGGCGTAGCTCGTGCGCCGCGGACATCCCGCAGCTGTATGGCCTCGAAGGAGATGCTGCCGCGATCTACTTCGCACATTTCACGACGATGCTCGGCCCGGGCGCAGACCCGGATTTCGCAGACGGCTGGCGTGGCCGAACAGGGCGCTCTGCTACCGACCCCCTCAACGTCCTGCTGAACTATGCGTACGGCCTACTCCTGGGCGACGCGATCCGCGCGATCCACGCGTGCGGACTCGATACGCACGCCGGATTCCTGCACAGCGCCGTTCGAAACAAGCCCGCCCTGGCTCTTGACCTCCTCGAGGAATTTCGCGCACCAGTCGCAGACTCTGCGGTGCTCGGGGCGATCAACAACGGCGAACTGACAACAGAGGATCTCGCAGGGATCGTGGGGAAGCCGCGTATCACCGAGCGAGGGCGGAAGACGCTCACCTCGGCCTACAGGAGACGGGTCCAGCAAGAATTCACGCACCCGACGTTCGGATACACGATCAGCTGGCAACGAGCGCTGGAGGTCCAAGCACGGATGATACTTGGGGTCATCGACGGGACCGGCACCGCCTACAAAGGAATCCGCACGCGATGACGCGGCAGGACGTTCGGCGAACCCTCATCGCATACGACATCGCAGACGACCGTCGCCGCACCCGCCTGGCAGCGCTTCTCTCCACGTACGGAGATCGCGTGCAGTACAGCGTGTTCGTCGTCGATACAACGCCCGGCCACTTCATCCGGCTCAGGTCGGCGATGGCGAACCTCATCGTCCCCGCGGCAGACTCGCTTCTGTTCTGCGACCTCGGGCCCGTGAACTCCTTGTCCACCCGCCAGTTCGAGTTCGAGGGCCGGTATCGCCCCATTACCGGTGACGACAGCTTCGTCGTCTGAGATCACCGCAAGCGCTCCGATACTCCGCACCCACTCGGTGACGTCTCGCCGCGGATCGACGCTGGTCAGCGGTTCGCCAGCACAGCTGTCGCTCTGCGAGCGAAGTTGGATCGGCGTGTCAGTCCAGGCCTCTCGCCAACGACATGTAGTTCAGCAGGTCAAGGCGCTACTATCAGGGAGGCTCCGTCGGCGACCTCGGTCGCCGGCTCTTCGTTGAGGCGGATGCGCGAGTCGTCGACCATCTCGTGGTACTTCTCGGCCGTCGGCGACCTCGGTCGCCGGCTCTTCGTTGAGGCGCCGACCCGCCGCACTGGACGGAGACCGTCGGTGCGTGGCCGTCGGCGACCTCGGTCGCCGGCTCTTCGTTGAGGCTCGCAGATGCAGCCTAGAACGTCAGAATGCCCTCACGTCCGTCGGCGACCTCGGTCGCCGGCTCTTCGTTGAGGCCTCGTGCAGGACACCCACGAGTTCACCACCTACCTCCGTCGGCGACCTCGGTCGCCGGCTCTTCGTTGAGGCGCGATCCGGTACCGGCCCGGCACTGTGCTGGCCGCCCGCTCCGTCGGCGACCTCGGTCGCCGGCTCTTCGTTGAGGCGCAGAGACGAAGCGCCGCAACGGCAACGAGGTCTCCCGTCGGCGACCTCGGTCGCCGGCTCTTCGTTGAGGCTTCTTCGCGAACGTGGTGGGGTCGATGCCGTCGCCGCCCTCCGTCGGCGACCTCGGTCGCCGGCTCTTCGTTGAGGCACCCGAATAGCTGTGACGGGATGGCACGCCCTCGAATACCGTCGGCGACCTCGGTCGCCGGCTCTTCGTTGAGGCAGGAAATCCACGTACTGGCCGGACGTCAGGCGCCGGCCTCCGTCGGCGACCTCGGTCGCCGGCTCTTCGTTGAGGCGACGGCCTGAGGACCGCGAACGCGCAGCGCAGCAGCGTCGCCGTCGGCGACCTCGGTCGCCGGCTCTTCGTTGAGGCTTCCATCCGTCCACTGGCGCCTTTGTTATCCCTCATGCCGTCGGCGACCTCGGTCGCCGGCTCTTCGTTGAGGCGCCAGCGGGCAGGGCTACGAGGTCGTCGGCGCTGAGCCGTCGGCGACCTCGGTCGCCGGCTCTTCGTTGAGGCCACGCGGATGGTATCCGTCCACACCGCGTGCCTCCCAACCGTCGGCGACCTCGGTCGCCGGCTCTTCGTTGAGGCCACACCGATCACGAGGATGTGCTGGTCATCAAGCACACGGTCCGTCGGCGACCTCGGTCGCCGGCTCTTCGTTGAGGCTGGCCGTACGCGGTGTGCGGTACCTGCGGCCGGGAGAGCCGTCGGCGACCTCGGTCGCCGGCTCTTCGTTGAGGCGAGCTCGCGGCCTACTTCATGGCTCGGCACACGGCAACCGTCGGCGACCTCGGTCGCCGGCTCTTCGTTGAGGCCGAGCTCGGTGGAGCTAATCAGCCTGGCAGGCACGAGGCCGTCGGCGACCTCGGTCGCCGGCTCTTCGTTGAGGCGAGCTTGACTCGCTAGCTCCGGTCGTTACCGCTCGTGCCCGTCGGCGACCTCGGTCGCCGGCTCTTCGTTGAGGCGAAGACAACAGTGGCGTGGACGGCCCGACAGGCACCGTCCGTCGGCGACCTCGGTCGCCGGCTCTTCGTTGAGGCCAGGCATCGAATCATCATCGAAGCCCTTTTTGTGCCGTCGGCGACCTCGGTCGCCGGCTCTTCGTTGAGGCCGCCACCCTTCTTCGCGGCAGCCGCGTCCTGAGCGGCCTCCGTCGGCGACCTCGGTCGCCGGCTCTTCGTTGAGGCGAGACTCATCATCATACCCACTGTCGTGAAGACCTAGGCCGTCGGCGACCTCGGTCGCCGGCTCTTCGTTGAGGCGCGGTAGAGAAGCTGCTGACCGCGCCCCAGCACATCGAGGACCGTCGGCGACCTCGGTCGCCGGCTCTTCGTTGAGGCCAGGAATGAAGCCCTGAACTCATTTGAATAAGGCTCACCCCCGTCGGCGACCTCGGTCGCCGGCTCTTCGTTGAGGCAGCGCTGGGGACCAGCTCCTCGGGTCGCAGGTGATCGGCCGTCGGCGACCTCGGTCGCCGGCTCTTCGTTGAGGCGAGACTCAACCCTCCCAGTGACTTTCTGGCGTCACCAGCCGTCGGCGACCTCGGTCGCCGGCTCTTCGTTGAGGCAGCCGCAGGTTGTCCCGGCCGGCCCGCAAGAGCGCGGTCCGTCGGCGACCTCGGTCGCCGGCTCTTCGTTGAGGCACGGGATGAGCAGGTTCAGCACCGAGCGGATCGAAGCCACTCCGTCGGCGACCTCGGTCGCCGGCTCTTCGTTGAGGCGACAATCGCCGGGGTCAGCTCGCCGTGTCTGGCGTACGTGCCGTCGGCGACCTCGGTCGCCGGCTCTTCGTTGAGGCGTGGCGACGTGCCACCAGCCGCCCGTAGTGCGCTTCTCCCGTCGGCGACCTCGGTCGCCGGCTCTTCGTTGAGGCAGCTCGCTTCGCTCGCTCTGGTGCGCGCGGGCGCGCAGCCGTCGGCGACCTCGGTCGCCGGCTCTTCGTTGAGGCTCGGCGCGGGCCTTCTCGGCGGCGGCGATGGCCGTCTCGGCCGTCGGCGACCTCGGTCGCCGGCTCTTCGTTGAGGCGACTTCCCTCCGCCGCCGGAGGTGGTCGAGCCGCCGGTGCCGTCGGCGACCTCGGTCGCCGGCTCTTCGTTGAGGCAGGGAGCCGCAGACTCCAGACCCGCCGTGGGTGGCCGTCGGCGACCTCGGTCGCCGGCTCTTCGTTGAGGCCGCGACGGGGCCGCGTTCTACGAGGTGGTCCGCATGGATCCGTCGGCGACCTCGGTCGCCGGCTCTTCGTTGAGGCCTGACCCTGTCCGGGCACGGCGTGCAACCCGTGTGGGTGCCGTCGGCGACCTCGGTCGCCGGCTCTTCGTTGAGGCAAGAAGCAGGTCTGCGACTACCAGGCCAGCCTGGGCGCCGTCGGCGACCTCGGTCGCCGGCTCTTCGTTGAGGCACGGTGTTCGGGCCGGCGGGGGATTCGTTCTCCGGGGTGCCGTCGGCGACCTCGGTCGCCGGCTCTTCGTTGAGGCAAGAATCCGTTCCTACCTGCGGAAGTGCAGTGGCCCCGTCGGCGACCTCGGTCGCCGGCTCTTCGTTGAGGCATGACGAGCGCGGAAGCGGTGGCGGCGTCCTGGTGCTCCTGTCCGTCGGCGACCTCGGTCGCCGGCTCTTCGTTGAGGCCGGCAGATCTGCGCGATCGGCGTCGACGGCAGCTCGGGCCGTCGGCGACCTCGGTCGCCGGCTCTTCGTTGAGGCCAGCTCCACGTCGGCTGGGACGCCTGGCGCCGCCCCGTCCCGTCGGCGACCTCGGTCGCCGGCTCTTCGTTGAGGCGCGCTGCCGATGAGCTACGGCCGTTCGCGCACCGTCGGCCGTCGGCGACCTCGGTCGCCGGCTCTTCGTTGAGGCGTGCAGTACGTCGCGCGGCTCGCCGCGCAGAACGCGCTGAACCGTCGGCGACCTCGGTCGCCGGCTCTTCGTTGAGGCGAGCGCCGACGGCACCGTCTACAGCCGGGGCTTGGCTCCGTCGGCGACCTCGGTCGCCGGCTCTTCGTTGAGGCGACCTGCGCGGGTCACGACGGTGTGATGTTGACCTCCCCGTCGGCGACCTCGGTCGCCGGCTCTTCGTTGAGGCCCCGAGACGATCCGCGATCACGTAGTTCGAGAAATCCGTCGGCGACCTCGGTCGCCGGCTCTTCGTTGAGGCTGTCGGATCGCCACAACCCGAAGAAGGAGAAGAATGATGGCCGTCGGCGACCTCGGTCGCCGGCTCTTCGTTGAGGCCGCTTGCGACCGCCCAGGTCGCTACCCCGGTGTGCCGACCCGTCGGCGACCTCGGTCGCCGGCTCTTCGTTGAGGCTCAACCTTCGCGGTGATAGCTTCAGCGTCAGGTTTGTCCCGTCGGCGACCTCGGTCGCCGGCTCTTCGTTGAGGCAGGTCAGCGCCCACATGAGGTGCTGCGGGAAGCTGAACCCCGTCGGCGACCTCGGTCGCCGGCTCTTCGTTGAGGCATCGTCTTGACGATCGCGTCCATCAGCTCCTTGGGGTCGCCGTCGGCGACCTCGGTCGCCGGCTCTTCGTTGAGGCAACAACTACATCCGCACTGCAACAGTGGAGGACGCGTTCCGTCGGCGACCTCGGTCGCCGGCTCTTCGTTGAGGCAATCCGATTGCGCACCTCGGGCAGGACGGCGCTGGGGACCGTCGGCGACCTCGGTCGCCGGCTCTTCGTTGAGGCACGTCGCGCCAGGTATCGCCCTCGCCGAGGCCGTCGCCGCCGTCGGCGACCTCGGTCGCCGGCTCTTCGTTGAGGCCCCAACGGCAAGTCGGTCGAGTTCATCGAGCCGCAGGACCGCGCCGTCGGCGACCTCGGTCGCCGGCTCTTCGTTGAGGCTCAAAACCATCGTGTCCAGGTTGTGTTTGGACTAAGACCGTCGGCGACCTCGGTCGCCGGCTCTTCGTTGAGGCGAGTATGCGACGGTGGCACGGGAATTCGGGCTCGCACCGCCGTCGGCGACCTCGGTCGCCGGCTCTTCGTTGAGGCCAGACGCCGCAGTGGTACGCGCTCGGAGTCAAGGAGAGCCGTCGGCGACCTCGGTCGCCGGCTCTTCGTTGAGGCGACGACGCGCTGCACGGGTGGGAGCGCGTCGAGATCCAGACCGTCGGCGACCTCGGTCGCCGGCTCTTCGTTGAGGCGCGACCGATCCGGTGATTCGACGCCGACGCGCGCGGGCACCGTCGGCGACCTCGGTCGCCGGCTCTTCGTTGAGGCGGATCCACGCAGGCTGGCGTCGTCGTCACCACCGACCACGCCGTCGGCGACCTCGGTCGCCGGCTCTTCGTTGAGGCCAGATCACCTCGCCCTTCGGCCCGCGCAGCGGCGCGCCGCCGTCGGCGACCTCGGTCGCCGGCTCTTCGTTGAGGCCGGTGAGTGAGGCGGCTCATTGAGCACCGCCTGTCGGTGCGCCGTCGGCGACCTCGGTCGCCGGCTCTTCGTTGAGGCCTGTGCCCCACCTCCGCGACGGCTTCTACCTCGACGACCGTCGGCGACCTCGGTCGCCGGCTCTTCGTTGAGGCGACTCGAACTTGGATGATCCGGTTGAGTTCATGGCGTCCGTCGGCGACCTCGGTCGCCGGCTCTTCGTTGAGGCAGCACATGGCGTCCGATCCCGTGTGCGTCGGCTGGCGCCGTCGGCGACCTCGGTCGCCGGCTCTTCGTTGAGGCCGCTAATCGACGTCTCCTTGGAATGCCGAGCACGTGGCCGTCGGCGACCTCGGTCGCCGGCTCTTCGTTGAGGCATGCCAAAGCAAGGGATGAAGACATGAACGACACGATCACCCGTCGGCGACCTCGGTCGCCGGCTCTTCGTTGAGGCCTTGGCTTATGGCGCGCGTGCGGGAAGGTAGGTTGCCCGTCGGCGACCTCGGTCGCCGGCTCTTCGTTGAGGCGAAAAGACTCTGCCGGAGGAATACGGCCCATACGTGGCCGTCGGCGACCTCGGTCGCCGGCTCTTCGTTGAGGCCGATCGAGAAGCCGACGGCCGGGCCGCGCTCGCCCTGGAGCCGTCGGCGACCTCGGTCGCCGGCTCTTCGTTGAGGCCTGACGGAGTCGCTGGCGGTGTGGAACGCGGCGGCCACCGCCGTCGGCGACCTCGGTCGCCGGCTCTTCGTTGAGGCGCCGAAACCTTCGCTGAACGGTTCCGCGGCACCCCCGGCCGTCGGCGACCTCGGTCGCCGGCTCTTCGTTGAGGCCGAGGCAGTCAGCCCTATGCCCCCCTTCGAGATTTCAACCGTCGGCGACCTCGGTCGCCGGCTCTTCGTTGAGGCTGGAACGTTCGCCTGCGGCCCGAGGGGGTCGCGGGTGAGCCGTCGGCGACCCCGGTCGCCGGCTCTTCGTTGAGGCGACGCGTGGCAGGACGCCATCAAGGCCACGAGCAAGGCGCCCGTCGGCGACCTCGGTCGCCGGCTCTTCGTTGAGGCGGTAACGACCGGCGCGCACCGTCGCGGGGCGTCAGCGTGACCGTCGGCGACCTCGGTCGCCGGCTCTTCGTTGAGGCTTCTGGTAGATAGCTGGCTCGACGCGGGTGCCCCACTCGACCGTCGGCGACCTCGGTCGCCGGCTCTTCGTTGAGGCATCGACGAGCACGGCCGCCTCCACCTCACCGGCTACACACCGTCGGCGACCTCGGTCGCCGGCTCTTCGTTGAGGCTTTCCGCCAGCGGCCTGCTCGACGAAGTGCGGGAGCAGCCCGTCGGCGACCTCGGTCGCCGGCTCTTCGTTGAGGCATCGACGAGCACAGCCGCCTCCACCTCACCGGCTACACACCGTCGGCGACCTCGGTCGCCGGCTCTTCGTTGAGGCTTTCCGCCAGCGGCCTGCTCGACGAAGTGCGGGAGCAGCCCGTCGGCGACCTGGGTCGCCGGCTCTTCGTTGAGGCTGCCACCCACGGACGTAGGCCCGGGCGTAGGCCTGAGCCGTCGGCGACCTCGGTCGCCGGCTCTTCGTTGAGGCCGACGGTACTGCCGCGCAGGGCGGCGCGGTTGAGGAGCAGCCGTCGGCGACCTCGGTCGCCGGCTCTTCGTTGAGGCTCGCTCGGCGCCGTCGGCACCACGCGATGGCTGCGGCAGCCGTCGGCGACCTCGGTCGCCGGCTCTTCGTTGAGGCCTACGGGAGGCTACCGAGGGCGTACCGGTGTCCTGGGCCGTCGGCGACCTCGGTCGCCGGCTCTTCGTTGAGGCGCGATCGAGGGCTGCCCGCCCGGCCTGTGGGGCGGCCGCCCGTCGGCGACCTCGGTCGCCGGCTCTTCGTTGAGGCACTTGCTTTCCCCCGCCCTTCTTCAGGAGGACTGGGCTCAGCCGTCGGCGACCTCGGTCGCCGGCTCTTCGTTGAGGCTTTGGAACGCGATCCGCCACCGCCCCAACAGGAAGCAGCCGTCGGCGACCTCGGTCGCCGGCTCTTCGTTGAGGCTGGCTGACGACCGCGCTCGTGTGCGAGCTCGCCGCCAGCCGTCGGCGACCTCGGTCGCCGGCTCTTCGTTGAGGCATGCCGCCGTTGACCACCGTCAGGGTGCCGTCATCGGCCCGTCGGCGACCTCGGTCGCCGGCTCTTCATTGAGGCGCGCATCGGCTTCGCGGTGAGCGCGCTGATCCACTTCTCCCGTCGGCGACCTCGGTCGCCGGCTCTTCGTTGAGGCGGAGCGGGCGTCCCTGGCCGCACGCTGAGCAGCCCATCCGTCGGCGACCTCGGTCGCCGGCTCTTCGTTGAGGCAACATCTAGGACGCCATGAAGCACGACTCACACTTTGAGCCGTCGGCGACCTCGGTCGCCGGCTCTTCGTTGAGGCTCGGAATCGCATTCGTTGACTACCTCCGAAGCCTCGCGCCGTCGGCGACCTCGGTCGCCGGCTCTTCGTTGAGGCGGAAAGTGCATCGGCGCTATGGTCGCCATCGTGGTTCCGGCCGTCGGCGACCTCGGTCGCCGGCTCTTCGTTGAGGCGGCGTGCAGTGCATCGGAGGCGGCGAGGGCGGAGGCAAGCCGTCGGCGACCTCGGTCGCCGGCTCTTCGTTGAGGCGACGAGCGCCTAGGCATGTGGGCGAGGGGAGCAGGACACCGTCGGCGACCTCGGTCGTCGGCTCTTCGTTGAGGCCGGTCCCAACGCTAGTGGTTTCAGTCAGATTCGACAGTTCCGTCGGCGACCTCGGTCGCCGGCTCTTCGTTGAGGCCCCACCTAGGTGGCACCGGATCATGACCGGAGTAGGGCCTCGGTCGCCGGCTCTTCGTTGAGGCGCGAGGACTACGCGGCGCGCGTTGTTTCGCTGGTGCCCGTCGGCGACCTCGGTCGCCGGCTCTTCGTTGAGGCGCGGCGGGCCCCGTGCGCGCGGGTGGGGAGGGGCCCTCCCGTCGGCGACCTCGGTCGCCGGCTCTTCGTTGAGGCGTCCCGGTGTCCGCTGGTGCCGGTTCGGGGGTGCCCGTCGGCGACCTCGGTCGCCGGCTCTTCGTTGAGGCCGGTAGCGGGCCATCATCTCCTCGTAGAGGCCGCGGATCCGTCGGCGACCTCGGTCGCCCGCTCTTCGTTGAGGCTCTGAATATTCTCAACGAGCACAAGGGCCAGCTGATCCCGTCGGCGACCTCGGTCGCCGGCTCTTCGTTGAGGCCGGTAGCGGGCCATCATCTCCTCGTAGAGGCCGCGGATCCGTCGGCGACCTCGGTCGCCGGCTCTTCGTTGAGGCTCGACGCCGCGGATGATCGGCTCAACGGGCACGAGCGCCGTCGGCGACTTCGGTCGCCGGCTCTTCGTTGAGGCTTCGAGCAGTCGGTGCACGCGGTCACGAACATCGGGCCGTCGGCGACTTCGGTCGCCGACTCTTCGTTGAGGCGAGAAGCTGGAGCCCGGTGACGTGGCCGGCGGGAAGCCCGTCGGCGACTTCGGTCGCCGACCTTCGCTACCGCAGTCGAAGCAGGTCAAGCATTCAAGGTTATGCCCATAACCTTGAACACTGCCGGAATCGATTCAAGGTTAAGACCTCGTGATCACTCCGCCGGACGGGGCCAGTCGGTGGGACGTTGCTGGGCGTCGAGGCCACCGTCGGCGAAGAAGACGGAGCCGACGCAGTAGCTGGACTCCGGGCCCAACAGGAACGCCGCCAACGCGGCGATCTCGTAGGGCCTCCCGGCGCGGCCGGCGGGGATGAGGTCGAGGAAGGCGTCCATGGCGGCGCCGAGATGCGGGTCGTCGCGGCCGGCGCGGGTCATGGGGGTGTCGATGAGCCCGGGCGCGATGGCGTTGAGCCGGATGCCCTGCCGCACGTACTCGGCGGCGTGCGTGCGCACGAAGTACGCGAGCGCGGCCTTCGTCGCGGGGTAGGCGAGCACGGAGGCGTACTCGCCGTAGGAGTCGGCGAGGTCGGCGGCGGCGTGCTCGTCGCCGCGCAGGCACGCCTCGGCCAGCTCCAGGGGCCAGCCCGGCTGGGTGGTGGTCGAGTTCAAGCTCACCAGCAACGCCGCCGACGGCCCGCGCGCCAGCAGGGGCCGCAGGCCCACCAGCAGATCGACGGAGCCGAAGTAGTTGACCGCCACGAGCGACGAGCCCGCCCGCCCCGTCGCGGGGCCGAGCCCGGCGAACGCCGCGAAGCCCGTCAGCGGCGCCGACCCCACCAGTTCACCGATCCGGGCCACCGCCTCGAATCGGCCCCCGGGCGTCCCGAGGTCCGCCTCGACGTCGGTCCCGTGCAGGTCGACGCCGATCACCCCGTGCCCGGCGGCGTGCAGCCGCTCCGCCGTCGCCCGCCCGAGCCCCGATCCGGCTCCCGTGACCACGTACATGCCCATGAACCTCAATCCTTCCCCCGGCGAACGGTCCTGCGACAAATCGGATGACAGCCCTCCCCGACCGGTTTAGCGTGAAGCCACGCCGACGAGAGGAGAACACCATGACCGCCGACGGTATCGCCGACAAGTTCAAGGAAGCACTCGAACGCAAGAATGCGTCGAATCGTCAGGGCTCCGCCCACCTGGACGGGGCCGCCAAGCCGCAGACGCCGCACGGCTCCGAGAGCCACCAGCAGCAGTTCCGCCGCAAGAGCGGATAGCGCAGCTACACGGTTCCGAGCAGCCGCCGCCGGGCGTCCTGATACTCGGAATCATTGATCCGGCCCGCCGCACGCAGGCCGTCGAGCTCGTTCAGGCGCTCGGTCAGCGTGCGGCTGTCGGGGCCCTGCCCGGCCCCGGCCTCCGCGGCGCGGGCGTACTGCCGGACGATGCCCATCACCTCCTGCCGCAGGGCCGGGTCACCGCCACGCAGGTCGACGGTGCCGCGCGCCCCGATCCCGTTGCGCCGCAGCACCTCGAGGATCCGGATCAGGGGCTCCGGCTGTCCGCTCAGGTCGTAGGTGCGGCCGTCCTCCGTCGAGGAGAACTGCGCGGGCACCGAACCCGCCACCATCGCCGATGCGTCCCAGTCGATCTCGAACTCCTGCGTCACCGGGTCGACGAGGACCGCGAGCACCCGGCGGTGCAGCAGGCCCTGCGCCACGATGGGCACGGTCTTGCGCACCAGCGCGTCGAAGGTCGGAACCCCGTCGCCGTGGATCCGCAGCCCGATCCGCATCACCGGCTGGTCGTTGATCTCGACGCTGGTCTGCTCGATCGACGTGATGTCGGCCAGCGCCATCCGTCCCGTCGTCATCATGCGGGCGATCTTCTCGCGCCGGTTGTCCGCGTTGTAGGCGATCGCGAAGGCGATGAGCACGTTGAGGACGGTGACCCCGGCGCCCGTCCAGAACATCCACTGCAGCGAACGATCGCCGATCGCGAAGTAGACGACGAGAAAGATCGGCCCGACGATCCCGCACAGCATCATGAACGCGAGGGTCTTCAGGAACGTGACGACGAAGCCGTGATCGGCGCGCGCGTTGCTCATGGCGAGCAGGATACGGTCACGCGGTCACGGGTAGGTCTTGTATCGATCCCAATGGCGGGTGCACAGGTACTGCGCGGCGTAGAAGACGAACTGCTGGCGCTCCCACAGCGGGTACGCCCGCTCGTCGTTGTAGAGCGCGCGCGTGGCAGCGACGGTGCTCGTCGGGTACCGGTCCAGGGACGCGCAGGCGCGGTAGCCGAACCGGATCGTCTGCGCGTCGGTCGTCCGGTTCCCGAAGGGCTTGGTGAAATCGTGGAGGTTGCTCGTGACCACGAGGAATCGTCCCTCGTCGAGCCGGCCGTCCGCGTGTGCCGGCGCCTGCGCCAGCGCGGCGATCCCCACCGCCGCGATCCCCGCCGCCAGGGCCCTCGTCAGCTTCGGCATCCGTGGTCTCTCCTCGCCTCCGGTGGGACCGCGCCCCACGTGTAGACGGATTATCCCCCGATGTCCACCGTTCGCGCACGGACTCCCCCAATCAGGGTGCCGATGCCATGAGAATCTCCCGTGGAATCGATCTCGATTCGGCGTCGGACGCCGTCCCACGGTGGCGCGATCGTCGTTCGGCCGCCAGTCTGGGCAGACGACGAAAGGGGTCGATGACGATGATGCAATACCTGTCCGCGGGCGACACCTGGGGGATTCCGAGCGCCGACTTCCTCGTCGGCTACCTGCTGCTGTGCGTGCTCACGACGATCGCCGTGCTGGTCGCCCGCAACGGCCGCCGCGCGCCGCGGCACCGGATCGCGGTGCTGAGCCCCGTCGAGACGGGGATGCTGATCTCGGACGGGAACGCCGTGGTCGCGGCCCTCGCACAGCTCCGCGCGGCCGCCATCGTCGACGGTGCGGGACGCACCGTCCGGCCCCTCACCTACGCGGATCGGGCCCACCTCGACTGGTTCGTCCGGTGCGTCGCGGAGCGGATCGAGATGCGCTCGACCTCCCTGGTCCGGGACCTCGAGGCGCCGCTGCGGCAGCTCCGCTCGGGCCTCGTGCGCGATGGTCTGCTGCGCGCGCGGCCCCGGTCGGCGGGCCCGGCCCTGCTGCTCCTGCCGGTGATCGCGCTCGGCGTCGTCCGCATCGTCGCCGGCGCCGCCGACGGTAAGCCCGTCGGCTTCCTCGTGGCCGCCGTGGTGGCGATGACGGTGCTGTTCCTGGTCCTGGCGCTGCGCACTCGCAGGCTCACGCCCGCCGGGCGCCGCGAGCTCGCGGCGGCGCAGCACCGCCACGCCCACCTGCACCCGCGGCTGAAGCCGTCGATGCGGACCTACGGCGCCGCGGCCGCGGCGTACGCGGCGGCACTGTTCGGCGTCGCGGGCCTCGCTCAGCTCGATCCCACCCTGGCGGCCGGCGCCTACGCGGCGGAGGCCGGGGCCATGACGCCGTCGTTCACCATCGGCGGCGGCTCGCCCGGCTGCGCCTCGACGAGCTTCAGCGGCTGCGGCTCGTCGAGCTGCTCGTCCTCCTCCAGCAGCAGTAGCAGTTGCGGCGGCGGAGGCGGCTGCGGCGGGTGAGCCCGGCACCGTCGGGCCCGGGAAACCGCACCCGGATATGCGAAACGGCGCCCCTCCCTCGCGGGAGAGGCGCCGTTCGACGCAGCTACCTAGATCACTTGACGATCTTGGTGACGCGGCCGGCACCGACGGTGCGGCCACCCTCGCGGATCGCGAAGCGCAGGCCCTCGTCCATGGCGACCGGCTGGATGAGCTTGACGCTCATCTCGGTGTTGTCGCCGGGCATGACCATCTCGGTGCCCTCGGGTAGGGTCACGACGCCGGTCACGTCCGTGGTACGGAAGTAGAACTGCGGACGGTAGTTGTTGAAGAACGGGGTGTGGCGGCCGCCCTCGTCCTTCGACAGGATGTACGCCTGGCCCTCGAACTCCGTGTGCGGGGTGGTGGTGCCCGGCTTCACGACGACCTGGCCGCGCTCGACGTCCTCGCGCTTGAGGCCACGGACCAGCAGGCCGACGTTGTCGCCCGCCTGGCCCGAGTCGAGCAGCTTGCGGAACATCTCGATGCCCGTGACGGTGGTCTTGGTCGACTTCTCGCGGATGCCGACGATCTCCACCTCCTCGTTCACGTTGATGATGCCGCGCTCGACGCGACCGGTGACGACGGTGCCACGACCGGTGATCGTGAAGACGTCCTCGACCGGCATCAGGAAGGGCTTGTCGGTCTCACGCTCGGGGTCCGGGATGGACTCGTCGACGGCGTTCATCAGCTCGACGATCGACTCGGTCCACTTCGGATCGCCCTGCAGGGCCTGGTAGCCGGAGACGCGGACGACGGGGGCGTCCTCGTCGAACTCCTGCGAACCCAGCAGCTCGCGGACCTCCATCTCGACGAGCTCGAGGATCTCCTCGTCGTCGACCATGTCGCACTTGTTCAGGGCGACCAGGATGTAGGGCACGCCGACCTGGCGGGCGAGCAGCACGTGCTCACGCGTCTGGGGCATCGGGCCGTCGGTGGCGGCCACGACCAGGATCGCGCCGTCCATCTGCGCGGCACCGGTGATCATGTTCTTGATGTAGTCGGCGTGACCCGGCGCATCGACGTGAGCGTAGTGGCGCTTCTCGGTCTGGTACTCGACGTGCGAGATGTTGATCGTGATGCCACGAGCCTTCTCCTCGGGCGCCTTGTCGATCTGATCGAACGCCGAGGCCTCGTTGAGGTCCGGGTACTTCTCGGCCAGAACCTTGGTGATGGCAGCCGTCAGGGTGGTCTTGCCGTGGTCGACGTGACCGATGGTGCCGATGTTCACGTGCGGCTTGGTCCGCTCGAACTTCGCCTTCGCCACTTGATGTCCTCCTGGACTTGAGTGCTTGCCGGGCCGGTTGCCCTGCAAGGGTGATTTTCTTTCGGTTGGTTTCGACGCCGAGGCGCCAGGCCCACAAGGAGCCGCGCTCCGGAGAGCGGGGAGATTACTCCCCGTTCACCTTCGCGATGATCTCCTTCGACACGTTCGCCGGAACCTCGGCGTACGAGTCGAAGACCATGGAGTAGTTCGCCCGGCCCTGGGTCTTCGACCGGAGGTCGCCGATGTAGCCGAACATCTCCGACAGCGGGACCTGAGCCTTCACGAGGCGGGCACCGCTGCGTTCCTCCATGGCCTGGATCTGGCCACGGCGGGAGTTGAGGTCGCCGATCACGTCACCCATGTAATCCTCGGGGGTCGTGACCTCGACAGCCATGATGGGCTCGAGGATGACGGGACCGGCCTGGCGTGCAGCCTCCTTGAAGGCCTGCGCACCGGCGATCTTGAACGCCATCTCGGACGAGTCCACGTCGTGGTACGCGCCGTCGAGCAGCGTGACCTTGACGTTCACCAGCGGGTAGCCAGCGAGCACGCCGTACTGCATCGCGTCCTGAGCGCCGGCGTCGACCGAAGGGATGTACTCCTTCGGGACGCGGCCACCGGTCACGGCGTTGACGAACTCGTAGGTGGCGCCGTCCTCGGCGTCCTCCAGCGGCTCCAGCTTGATGATGACGCGCGCGAACTGGCCCGAGCCACCCGTCTGCTTCTTGTGGGTGTACTCGTGCTTCTCGACGGGGCGACGGATCGTCTCGCGGTAGGCCACCTGCGGCTTGCCGACGTTGGCCTCGACCTTGAACTCGCGACGCATGCGGTCGACGAGGATGTCGAGGTGCAGCTCGCCCATGCCGCCGATGACGGTCTGGCCGGTCTGCTCGTCGAGCTCGACGGAGAAGGTGGGGTCCTCCTCGGCGAGCTTCTGGATCGCGACGCCGAGCTTCTCCTGGTCGGACTTGGTCTTCGGCTCGATCGAGACGTTGATGACCGGGTCCGGGAAGGACATCGACTCGAGGACGATCGGGTTCGCCGGATCGCAGAGCGTGTCACCCGTGGTGGTGTCCTTGAGGCCGATCATCGCGTAGATGTGACCCGCGGTCGCATCCTCGACCGGCATCTCCTTGTTGGCGTGCATCTGGAAGAGCTTGCCGATGCGCTCCTTCTTGCCCTTGGTGGCGTTGAGCACACCGGTGCCCGAGTCGATGTGACCCGAGTACACGCGGACGAAGGTGAGCTTGCCGAAGAACGGGTGCGCGGCGATCTTGAACGCCAGGGCCGAGAAGGGCTCGTCCTTGCTCGGCTTGCGGGAGATGATCTTCTCCTCGTCGCCCACGGCGTGGCCCTCGATGGAGGGAACGTCGAGCGGGCTGGGGAGGTAGTCGATCACGGCGTCGAGCATGGGCTGCACGCCCTTGTTCTTGAACGCCGAACCGCACAGCACGGGGTACAGCTCGCGCGCGACGGTGAGCTTGCGGATCGCGGCCTTGATCTCCTCGATCGAGAGCTCTTCGCCGGCGAAGTACTTCTCCATCAGAGCCTCGTCGGACTCGGCGACGGTCTCGAGCAGCTTCTCGCGGTACTCGGCGGCCTTGTCGGCGAGGTCGGCGGGGATCTCCTCGATGGTCGGCTCAGCGCCGATCTCGACGACGCCGCGCCAGGTGATGGCCTTCATCTCGAGCAGGTCGACGACGCCGTCGAAGGCATCCTCGGCACCGATCGGCAGCTGCAGGACCAGCGGCTTCGCGCCGAGGCGCTCCTCGATGGTGCGCACGGTGAAGTAGAAGTCGGCGCCCAGCTTGTCCATCTTGTTGACGAAGCAGATACGCGGGACGTCGTACTTCTCGGCCTGGCGCCACACCTGCTCCGACTGGGGCTCGACGCCCTCCTTGCCGTCGAAGACGGCGACGGCACCGTCGAGCACGCGGAGCGAGCGCTCCACCTCGACCGTGAAGTCGACGTGCCCGGGGGTGTCGATGATGTTGATCTGGTTCTTCTTCCAGAAGCAGGTCACGGCGGCGGAGGTGATGGTGATACCCCGCTCCTTCTCCTGCTCCATCCAGTCGGTGGTCGAGGCACCGTCGTGGGTCTCACCGATCTTGTAGTTCACGCCGGTGTAGAAGAGGATGCGCTCGGTCGTGGTGGTCTTACCGGCATCGATATGCGCCATGATGCCGATGTTGCGGACCTTCGTGAGGTCGGTAAGCACTTCCTGTGCCACGGTGGTAAGCCTCGTTCTCGTAAAAGGATGGTTGGAACACCGCCGCGGAGCGGCAGCTGGAGCTCTGTCGCGAGCGGCAACGACTACTCCGGTGTCCCACGGGCCGGCCGGGCGGGGCCGGCCCGTGGGATCAGATCACCAGCGGTAGTGCGCGAACGCCCGGTTGGCCTCGGCCATCTTGTGGGTGTCCTCGCGACGCTTCACCGAAGCGCCCAGGCCGTTGCTCGCGTCGAGGATCTCGTTGGCGAGCCGCTCGATCATGGTCTTCTCGCGACGCTGCCGCGTGAAGGTCACCAGCCAGCGCAGCGCGAGGGTGTTGGCACGACCGGCCTTCACCTCGATCGGCACCTGGTAGGTGGCGCCACCGACGCGGCGGCTCTTGACCTCGAGCGACGGGCGCACGTTGTCGAGCGCCTTCTTCAGCGTGAGAACCGGATCGGTGCCGGTCTTCTCGCGGGTCGCCTCGAGGGCGCCGTAGACGATGCGCTCGGCGGTGGACTTCTTGCCGTCCAGGAGCACCTTGTTCACGAGCTGGGTGACCACGGGCGAGCCGTAGACGGGGTCGTTGACGACGGGGCGCTTGGGCGCCGGTCCCTTACGAGGCATCAGCCCTTCTCCTTCTTCGCGCCGTAGCGGCTCCGCGCCTGCTTGCGGTTCTTGACGCCCTGGGTATCGAGCGAGCCGCGGATGATCTTGTACCGAACACCCGGGAGGTCCTTCACACGACCGCCACGGACGAGCACCATCGAGTGCTCCTGAAGGTTGTGGCCTTCGCCGGGGATGTACGCGGTGACCTCGACCGAGCTGGTCAGGCGGACGCGGGCGACCTTACGAAGCGCCGAGTTCGGCTTCTTCGGGGTCGTGGTGTAGACGCGGGTGCAGACGCCACGACGCTGCGGCGAGCCCTTGAGGGCGGCCACCTTCGTCTTGGAGGCCTTGTCCCGGCGGCCCTTGCGGACCAGCTGGTTGATAGTTGGCATAGAAGCGCTGTTTCCTTCGTTTCGGCTGTCGCCGACCGTGCGGCCGACTTGTTCCTACTGCTGCGGTTGTAGCTCCGGGCAGCTCGACGTCTCTGGCGATGAGTCGGGCTCCGCAGCGCGGCCCCACCGGCGTTCATGGCTCACGCCGTTTCCGCTGGTCAGTCCCGTTTCCGGGAAGTAGCTACCCGCCTCGCACGTACCCCGAGGTCGGGCGTGTCGCGCGTCCGTGGGCGGTTCCGGTCACCCGGCCTAACGACGGACACGTGAGATCGTCCTGACGTTCGCCAGGCACGGCTCCCCAGCTTACCGTGCTGAACTCACCATGGTCAAAAAGGTTCGTCACAGCGCCCGGTAGTCCCGCACGGGCATCCGCGCGCCCCGCCTCTCCCGGTCCACGCCCGCCCGGACGAGCAGCCTGACCACCCGTCCGCGCTGGCCGCGGTAGGGCTCGAGCACCTCGAGCATCCCGGCATCGTCCAACGCCTCGCCGGCCAGGCCCATTCCCACGATCCGCGGGAGATGGTAGTCGCCGATGGGAACGGCGTCCGGATCGCCGCAGGCCCGGCCCAGCAGGTCCCCGACGGTCCACGGGCCGATCCCCGGGAGAGCGCCCAGCCGCGCCGGGCGGTGCTCGACCTCGACGGCGCTCGCGCCGATGATGGTGCGCATCCGGACCGGCTCCACCCCGGCGCGGTGCCACTCCCACGCGGGGATCGCGGCCCAGTCGATGCGCGGGGGCGGCACCCGCAGGTCCGGCGCTCCCGTCGGCCCCGGGGCGACGGTGCCGCACCGTCGAACCAGGTGACGCCAGGCCCGGAACGCCTCGGCGCCGACGACCTTCTGCTCCAGCACCGTCGGCACCAGGGTCTCCCAGACCCGGTGCGACCGGGTCAGGCGCAGGCCCGGCGATGCGGCGACGGCCCGTTCGACGACGGGGTGCCGCGGGACCAGGGCCTCGGGCTCGTCGTCCGCGCCGACCATCGCCGGCGCGTGCTCGAGCAACCAGTGCGCCCCACTCCCCCAGGCCTGCGCCGTCACCGTGCCGCCGGCCGACCGCAGACGCACGGTCCCGGGTCCGTCGGGGGTGTGCACGGCGCGCCAGAGCGCACCGTCGGGCGTCCGGGCGTAGGCGGGATCACCCGCGCCGCGGCGGAGCACGCCGACGGTGCCGTGCAGGTCGAGGACGTGCCCCGGGGCCCATGAGCGTTCTGCCGTCACCCGGCGAGGCTACGCCGCCCGGTGCCGGTACTTCGCCTCGTACACCGAGGCGCGGCGACGGTGCTCGGCGAGTTGCTTACCGCTCTCGATGTGCGGATCGAGGCCGTTGTCGACCAGGAGCTCCTGCAGATAGATCGTGCGCAGCCCGCCGACGAAGACGATGGCCGGGAGCGCCATCATCGCGATCAGGGCGAGCTTGACCCACAGGGGCGAGGGCAGGACGAGCGCGAGGACGAGGAAGGGCACGAACATCAGTGCCCCGCGGATGAAGAAGCGGCGGTTGTGGCCGGGGCCGGTGGCGTCGTTGATCACCCAGTCGCGCATGGAGTCGGGCAGGCGCATTCCCAGGAGGTACTTCACCCGCTCGAAGAGGTTCGGTGTGGTTCGAGTCGTGTGCGTGGACATACCTCGACGATACGCTCGTGTGATTCACCTCACAATCATGTGAAAGCCGCTCACCCGTCGGCGCTGCGCCGGTATGCGCCGAGCGGACATCGACTCTGTGATATGGGTCACTGGCGGAGTAGATTCACTGCCATGCGTGCGCGCTTCTCCCTCCCCCTCGCCGCGGCGTTCGCGCTGTTCGCGGCGGCCCCGGCCTTCGCGGCGACGCCCCCGCCGGGCGCGCTGCTCGGCGAGTTCGCGCAGAACCAGCTGGAGAACTGCGCCGCGATCTGCCCGTACGCGCTGCAGGGCGCGGTCGGCGTGCCGGCGGGCGTTCTGGCGGCGCCGGGCGCGGCACTGGCCGCTGCTCCGGGCGGCCCGCTCCGGGCTTTCGGGGCGGGCGCGGCGGCGGTGACCGGCCCCGCGGACGCGGCGATGACCGGCATCATCGGCAACGACCTCAACCAGGTGGTCCCGCGGTTCCAGAACGGTGTGGTCATCGGGCTGCTCGACCTGATGCGGATCGGCAACGGGTCCGGCTCGGTCGGGGCGCTGCGCACCGATCTGCTCGCCGCGCTGCAGCAGCCTCTGCCGCCGGCGGCACCGACGCCGCCTCCGCTCACGACGCCCCCGCCCTTCGGCATCACGCCGGTGCCGCAGGGCCCGGCGGAGACGGCGGTGGTACAGGGGGCGAACGCGTTCTTCGCGGCGGCGTTCTACGTTCCGGAGCTGTCGCTGCTCGGAGCGACGCAGACCGCGAACGCCGCGGCGACGACGCTCGCGCAGTCCGGCGATCCCGTCGCGGCGGTGCAGGCCGGGCTGAACGCCGCGGGGGCCGTGGCGGCGGAGAACGGGCGGATCCTCACGGGTGCCGTGGCGCCGCCCACGTCGAGCGGCTCCCCCGATCGCCCCTCCGCGACGGGGTCCGTCACGAACGAGCCGGCCGGGACCACGCCGGTCGCGCCCGACTCCTCCGGTTCCGGCGCGGCGGTCGCGGCCGGGTCAGAGGGGGCCGTTGAGCGCGCGGGCTCCACGGCCGCCGGCGGCGGGGACTGAGCGAACGCCGCCCGGACCCCGGAGGACTCAGGCTCCGGCTGCGGCTCTCGCCTCGATCCGCGCGCGGACCTCGGGGCGGCGCAGGGGTGGCACCGTCTTCGGCGGTTGCCGCCGTGCGGGCAGCGCGTCGAGCAGTTCCTCGGTGGCAGCGGTGACCTTGGCGACGGCCTTCTCGAAGGCGTCGCGATTGGCGTCGCTCACCTTCTGGATCCCCGAGACCTTGCGCACGTACTGCCGCGCGGCGGCCTCGATCTCCTCGTCGGTGGCGGCGGGTTCGAGTCCCCGCAGTTCAGTGATGTTCCGGCACATACACCGACGGTAGCCCCGCGCCGGGCCGCCGTCACCCCCGTAACTCCCCGCAGCACGCGCCGCGCAGGTAGCTACGCTCACCGTGGAAGCGGAGCAATCGCAGGGGGTGGGCCGGTGTCGGACACGAACGCCGTCCGGGTCCGGCTGGACGTACTGGTGCGGCTGCTCGCGGCCCGGCTGCAATCCGGCGAGCCGACCACCGCGGCGATACCGAGCGTGCAGAGCGCCGCGGCGGGGATGGGTCTGCCGGACGCGCTCATCACCGCCGCCGGACGCACCGTCTGGGTCGAGCACGTGGCGGACGACGGTGCCGCGCACTCCCGGATGGCCGTCTGCCGCGGCCTGGACGCCCTCGACTGCGATGCCTCCAAGCGACTGGATGAGGTCACCAAGGCGATCGCGACGGGCACCCTGTCCGCCGAGAACGCCGGTGCCGCGATCGACGCGGCGCAGCGGCAACGGAGAGGCTGGTGGTGGAACGCGGGCGGCCTCGCGGCGCTGTCGGTCTGCATCGTGCTGCAGGTCGGAGTACCGGCGAAGGCGGCGATCGTCACCGCGCTCGTCCAGTTCGCCGTCTCCGCGATGGGCGCGCTGTTCGGCGCGGTCGGCCTGAACCGGCTGTTCGCCGTCGTCGCGCAGTGCGTGACGGGAGGGGCCGTCGCGGCACTTCTGCACGCGGCGCACGCCCTGACCTGGTCCGAGGCGGCGGCCGCGGTGGCGGTCACCTGGACGCTTCTGGTGCCGCTCCCGCAGATCGTCGGCTGGGTGGCGGACGCCGCGGGTTCCGAACATCTCACGGCCCTCGCCCGGGCATCGTCGGTGCTGTTGGTGGTGAGCGGCATCGTGATCGGCGGTGCGCTGGTGATCGCCGGGGCCGACCGGATCGGCTTCGAACCGGCCCAGCACTGGGAGCTGCCCACGCTGGCCGTTCCACTCGGCCTGCTGTTCGCCGTGCTCGGTGCCATGGCGAACGCCGTCGCCAACGGCGGCGGGGCCGACCTGCTCGGTCCCGCCGCCGCGATCGGGTTGGCGACGGCGGTGTGCAATCAGGCGTTGATCCACGTCCTGAACGTGCCGCCGGCGTGGGCCGCGGCGGTCGCCGCCGCCCTGCTGGGGATCGGCGCCAGCCTGTGGTCCCGGCGGATCCCGTACCCCGCCACAGTGCTGGCGCTCATGGGGATCACCGGCGCGCTGCTCCCCGGTCTCACCGTGTACGAGGGCCTCGCCGCCGAGCTGGCGCACCGCAGCGGCGTCACCGCCTTCGCCACCGCCGGCGCCGTGTGCTTCGGTCTCGGCGTCGGCGTCACGTTCGGCATGACCCTCACCGACAGGGTCATGGCGGTCCGTCGCCGCTGACCGCCGGCGCACGCAGCGGCGGCACCGTCACCACGTCCGCGATCGCGACGACCGCCCGCCGCAGGGCGGGCACCGCGACCGCGACGAAGTCGAAGCCCACCCGGCACGTCGGAGCGGCGATCTCCACCGCCATCGGCGTCGGCACACCGGGCACGGCCATCGCCATGCCCCGCACTCCCTGCGCGTGGCCCTGGTCGTCCACCGCGTACCCCCGCGCCCGGATCTGCTCCAGTTCCGCGCGGATCGCGTCGGCACCGTCACCGTCGCCGACCGCCTCCGAGATCGCCGGCTCGCTCAGCGACGCCAGGACGGCCTTCCCCGCCGCGCCGACATGCAGCAGGCTCCGCTCCCCCACCTCGCGACTCAGCCGCAGGCTGTGCCGCGAGGTGACCTGGCAGGTGTAGGTGACCATCGCACCGTCGAGCACCCCCAACGCGACGGCCTCCCCCACCTCCTCCGACAGCGTCCGCAGGATCGGGGCCACGACCGACCCCAGTTGCCGGTCGGCCAGGTCGCTGAGCGCGATCAACCGGGGGCCCAGCGTGTACGTGCGGGTGTGCGATCGAACGACGTAGCCGAGTTCCGCCAGCGTGACCAGCATCCGGTGGATGGTGGGCGCCGGCAGCTCCGACCTGGTGGCCAGGTCGCTCAGTGTGCACGCCCCCTGCGCCGCTGCGGTCGCCTCCAGCACCGCGAAGGCACGCGAGACCGACCGGACCTCCTCCGACGTCGTCATCACGCCCCCTCGGTCCCCGGGGCCGACGGGGCCGACGGGACCGCCTGGGCCGACGGCTCGTCGACGCTCCGCAGCGAGGGCGTCACCCAGTCGGTCCGCTTCGCGAGGATCACGTAGGCGCCGAACGCCACGCCGCAGCCGATGAACCAGCTGTACTGCGCCGCGGTGTGCATGCCGTAGACACTCCCGCCCAGCAGGACCGGCGCCACGGCGAGGATCGCGCCGACGACGGTGGCGATCACGGCAGCGGGGTTGTAGCCCTTCGTGTACCAGTAGGAGGCCTTCCGATCGAGCGTGAACAGGTCGTCCACGACCACGCGCTGTTTACGCACCCGGTAGTAGTCCGCGATCAGCACGCCGAAGAGCGGACCGATGAAGGCGCCCAGCGTCTCCAGGGTGTAGTGGATCACCTCGGGATTGCTGTACAGGTTCCACGGGGTGATCAGGACCGATCCGACGGCGGCGATCATGCCGCCCGCGCGCCAGCTGATCCGCTGCGGATCGACATTGGAGAAGTCGAACGCGGGGCTGATGAAGTTGGCGACGATGTTGATGCCGATCGTGGCGATCGTGAAGGTCAGGGCCCCGAGGACGATGGCGAAGGTGCTGTCGATGCGGGCCACGGTGGCCACCGGATCGGTGATCAGCTCGCCGAAGACCGGCAGGGTCAGCGACGCCGTGACGACCACGAGGAGGGAGAAGACGAGGAAGTTCACCGGCAGGCCCAGGAAGTTCCCCTTCTTGACCGCGTCGAAGGACTTGCCGTAGCGCGAGAAGTCGCCGAAGTTGAGCAGGGGTCCGGAGAAGTACGAGACCACCAGCGCGATCGCGCCGAGCATCACCGGGATCGCGTCGAGGCCGTGGTACTTCACGTCGCCGAGGTTGAGATCGATGTTGCTCCAGCCGGCCTTGTAGATGAGGTACCCGCAGAGCAGGAACATGACCACGTAGACGGCGGGCCCGCAGAAGTCGATGAACTTGCGGATCGATTCCATGCCCCGCCAGAAGACGCACGCCTGGAGCACCCACAGCAGCAGGAAGCTGCACCAGCCCAGGAGCGGCAGGCCGAGGAAGCCGTAGGCCTGCACGTCCGCGTACGGCGCGAGGCCCGGGAACAGCTTGATCAGCACGACGTCCAGTGCCGCGGAGGCCAGGAAGGTCTGGATGCCGTACCAGGCCACCGCGATCAGGCCGCGGATGATGGCCGGGATGTTGGCCCCCAGGACGCCGAAGACACTGCGGCAGATCACCGGATACGGCACGCCCGTGACCTGGCTCGGCTTCGCGACCAGGTTGCACAGCACGTAGACGATCACGATGCCGACCAACAGGGCGATGAGCACCTGCCAGCTCGCCAGGCCGAGCGCGAACAGGCTGCCCGCGGTCACGTAGCCGCCGACGCTGTGCACGTCGGACATCCAGAAGGCGAAGATGTTGTACGAACCCCAGCTCTGCTTGCCGAGCGGCGCGAGGTCCTCGTTGGTCAGCCGGGGGTCGTATCCGGGCTTGATCACGCCACTGCCCGTGGGGTGACCGGCCGCCTCGACCATGTCGCCGACAGCGGTCTGTGCGCCGGGCGGGGGCACCGTCTTCTTGGTCAATGATTTCGTCATGAACCGACGGTAGAAAGGGCGGCGTTTCGCGGACGTTTCCGACGGTTATCCCGCCATTTCGATAAAGATATACCCTTTCCGAATACCGTGACCTGCGCGAACGACGGCCCGGCGGGCGGTCAGTGCAACAATCCCGATTCGGGGGAAATGGTCCCGATGACGCCGTTCAAGCGATCCGAGTGTTTTTTCGCTACCGACAATAATTTCTTCCGGTCCCCGGCGAGGAAGGCCTCCAGCATGATCCGGTGATCCTCGTGCAACGCACCCCGGTCGGCCCGGCTCGCGTGCACCATCGCCTGGACCGGCTCCGTCACGTTCCACGCCGACTCCAACAGGTGCAGCAACCGGTGCATGCGCGACGGTCCCGCCAGCGCCAGGTGGAAGGCGCGGCTGGCCCGGTGGTACGCCTGCGCGTCGTCGCGGCTGATCGCCTCCGCCGACCGGGCGTGCGCCGCCCGGACCGCAGCGCGGTCCTCCGCGGTGGCGAGCAGGACGGCCCGCGCCAATGCCGCGGCCTCCAGCGTCTCGCGCACCACGTACATCTCGTGGAGCTCGTCCGCGGTCAGGACGGCCACCGCGTAGCCGGAGTTCGCCCGCTGCACCACGAGCCCCTCCCCCACCAACGTCTTGAGGACCTCACGCACCGGGATACGACTGACGCCGAAGTGCCGCGCCACCGCGTCGAGGGGGATCGCCGCCCCCGGCGGGACGCCACCGGAGAGGATCGCCGCCCGCACGTCGCCGAGGATCTCGCTCTGCGATGGCCCGCCGCTGCGACCGGCGGCGAGCTGGGACAGGAGCGGCGAGCTCCGCGGAGGCGGCATCACCGCACCCTATGCCCGGCACGTGACGACGATGTTTCACCCGACTCGCGCCGCACCTGCAATAGGGTCGAGGCGTGAGCGACTACCGATTCCTGCAGGAAACGCCGCCCGGACCGTCCTTCGAGCGGACCTGGCCCGTCCGCACGGGCGACGTGGACCCCGAGCGCCGGGTCCGGCTGGACGGGATCGCGCGCTACCTGCAGGACATGGCGAACGACGAGATGTTCCACCGGGGCTTCGACGCGACCGACCCGTACTGGCTGGTGCGGCGCAGCATCATCGACGTGCTCGAGCCGCTGCACTGGCCGTCGGAGGTGACCCTGCTGCGCTGGTGCGAGTCGACCAGCTCGCGGTGGTGCAACATGCGGATCACGCTGCGCGGCAGCGCGGGCGGGCACATCGAGACCGAGGCCTTCTGGATCCGGTTCAGCGCGGAGACCGGGATGCCGACGCACATCAGCGACGGCGGCATGGAGTACCTGCAACAGCACGTCAGCGAAACCCGGCTGCGCTGGAAGGCCTTGAACACGGCCACGCCGCCCGAGCCCTCGTCGAGCGATTACACGGTGACGCTGCGCGCCACGGATTTCGACCCGTACCAGCACCTCAACAACGCCGCGTACCTGCAGCTCGTCGAGGACGACCTGAACGGCGACCCCCTGCTCACGGCGCCGCACCGCGCGATCATCGAGTACCTGGCGCCGATCCCGCTGGGCTCGAGCGTGCAGGTGCGGTCCGAGCGCGACGACGCCGGCTACCGCCAGTGGCTCTACCTCCTCGACGGTGACGGGGCGCCCGCCCGCAAGCCCGCCTCCGCGGTCTCGGTGACGGCCCTCCCGGGCGAGCCCTTCGCCCCGCCGGCGCCCTGGCCGCCGGAGCAGGTCGAGCGGATCGAGTGGCGTCCCTGACGCGCCGAGTCCGGGCGGAATCGGGCGAATACCCCCGTCCTCCGCCTCCCGTCTGGCGGCGGGCGTGATGTGCGCCTACGCTCCTGAAGGATAGGTAAGATCTTCTAACCTTAAGGACGCAACTGTGGCGCCGGCCCTGCTCGACTCCCGCGACTCGACGTCGCACAGCGACTCGTACAAGTGGATCGCACTGTCCAACACGACATTGGGCATGCTGATCGCCACGATCAACAGCTCGATCGTGCTGATCGCGCTCCCCGACATCTTCAAGGGCATCCACCTCAATCCCCTCGAGCCCGGCAACACCAGCTACCTGCTCTGGATGATGATGGGCTTCCTCGTCGTCACGGCCGTGCTGGTGGTCGCGTTCGGGCGGCTCGGCGACATGTTCGGCCGCGCCCGCATGTACAACATGGGCTTCTTCATCTTCTCGGTCTCGTCGATCTTCCTGGCCGTCACCTGGTTCGACGGGCACGCCGCCGCGATCTGGCTGATCGGCTGGCGCGTGGTGCAGGGCATCGGCGGCGCCTTCCTCATGGCGAACAGCTCGGCGATCCTCACGGACGCCTTCCCGGCCGACCAGCGCGGCCTCGCCCTCGGCATCAACAGCGTGGCCGCGATCGCGGGCTCCTTCCTCGGGCTGATCATCGGCGGAGTCCTGGCACCGATCAACTGGCACCTGATCTTCCTGGTCTCCGTCCCGTTCGGCCTCATCGGCACCGTCTGGGCGTATCTCAAGCTCGAGGACCGCGGCGCGCGGGTCCCCGCCACCATGGACTGGTGGGGCAACCTCACCTTCGCGATCGGCCTGATCGCGGTGCTCGTCGGCATCACCTACGGGATCCAGCCCTACGGTGGCCATGCGATGGGCTGGACCTCACCGTTCGTGCTCACCTGCCTCCTGGGCGGCGCGGCGGTGCTGGCGATCTTCTGCTACATCGAGCTCAAGGTCGGCTCGCCCCTGTTCGACCTGCACCTGTTCCAGAACCGGGCCTTCCTGTGGGGGAACGCCGCGAACCTCTGCGGTTCGCTGGGCCGCGGCGGCCTGCAGTTCATGCTCATCATCTGGTTGCAGGGGATCTGGCTGCCCCAGCACGGCTACGACTACACGCAGACCCCGCTCTGGGCCGGCATCTACATGGTGCCCATGACCGTCGGCTTCCTGCTCGCGGCGCCGATCTCCGGCGCCCTGTCCGACCGGATCGGCGGGCGCGTGCTGAGTTCCGCGGGCCTTGTGCTCACGGCGCTGACCTTCCTCGCGCTCATCGCGCTGCCCGTCGACTTCGCCTACGGGGCGTTCGCCGCGATCCTCTTCGTCAACGGCGTCGGCATGGGCATGTTCGGCTCGCCCAACCGCGCCGTCGTGATGAACTCCCTGCCGGCGACCTCCCGCGGGTCGGGCTCGGGCATGATGACGACCTTCCAGAACTCCGCGATGGTGCTCTCGATCGGCCTGTTCTTCTCCCTGATGATCGCGGGGCTGTCGGGGTCGCTGCCCGGCGCCATGTCGACGGGGCTCGAGGCGAACGGCGTTCCCGCGCAGTACGCCTCGGAGATCGCGGCGCTCCCGCCGGTGGCCGTGCTGTTCGCGGCCTTCCTCGGCTACAACCCCGTGCAGGAACTGCTCGGCCCGCACCTGGCGCAACTGCACCTGACGGCCGCGCAGAGCCAGCACCTCACGGGCCTGCAGTTCTTCCCGCACCTGATCTCCGAGCCCTTCCGCTCGGGGCTGGAACTCGCGTTCACGTTCGCTGCGGTCGTATGCCTGCTCGGGGCCGTCGCCTCGCTCCTGACCGGCAGGGGCGACGGTGCCCCCGCCGACGCCGAGACCCTCGAGGCCGAGGCCGACGAGGTGGAGACGATCGCCCGGTACTGACTCCTGTGATCCGCGCATCCCTCATATGATCCATCAGTCGCTCATGTGAGTGACTGATGGATCATATGAGTGATACCGTATGGCAGTGTTCACCAACGAGCCGTTCGGCGGAATCATCCCTGGCCCACAGGGAGCCGTCCTTTCCGCCCTTCTCAACACGGGCAAGCCCCTGACCGGCAGAGAGGTCCATCGCCTAGTCAGTGACAGGACGAGCCAACAGTCCGTACAACGGGCACTGCACACGCTCGTCCGCGTCGGCCTTGTGGAGTCGATGCCGGCAGGAAGAGCCAACCTGTACACCGTGAACGACTCACACGTCGCCGTCCCAGCTCTCCGCGAGATCGTGGCTCCTCTCCACCTGCTGCGTAGAGTCATCGCCGAGTCCGTCAAGGCGGACGACGAGGGGGTCCAGGCGGTGGTCCTGTTCGGATCGGCGGCTCGCGGCGAGGCGTTGCCCGACAGCGACATCGATCTCGCGATCATCGCGCGCGACGGTTGGGACGGCGCTCATGTCATCTGGGAAGCCGTCACTAGTCGGTACGGCGGCGAATGCGACATCCTGCAGTACACGCCCCGTGAATTCGCGGCGTGGACCCGAACCGAGGATGAGGCGGTTCTCCGCACGATTGCGCGCGATGGGATCACACTGTGGGGAGCGTTACCGCGCACGATGGTAGCTCGGTAGACACGCAGCGAGGGGGCCCGCAATGTCCGAACAGCGCAATGAAGCCCGTGCCCATGTCCGGCATGCGCACGACTTCCTCGATGGCGCGCGCACCAACCTCGAGTTCGGCAATCTGCGTGCTGCCGGCAGCGACGCGATCCTGGCCGGCGTTCGCGCGAAAGACGCGATCTGCATGGCGTTGACCGGATCGACGAGTAAGTCCGAGGATCACCGTCGCGCAGTGAGAGAGTTGACCACTGCGCTCGGCAAACGACCCGAGACTCCGAACGCCGAACGTGCGCTGACCGAACTGGTTGCGTTCAAAACCCCGATCCAGTACAGCAACCAGCGCATCGAGATCACGCGGATCACCGCGCTCGTGCGGCGCGCGGAGACATTGGTGCAACTCGCCGACGAGATCGTCTCGCAGACCTAGGCGCGCTACGCCGACTTCGTCAGCCGCACGGCGACGTTCTTCATCAGCGGCTGATCGCTCTGCGTGCTGTAGTCGTGGATACCGATGAGCGCGTTCATCTCGGGCATGTACCCGGCCGCACTGCCCACGGGCAAGTCGTAGCGCAGCGCGCGGAACCGGCGCACCGTGCGCTGCGAGCCGTCCCGTGAGGTGGCGGTGATGTCCACGAAGTCGCCCTCGGACAGGCCCCGCGCACGCATGTCGGCCTCGTTCAGGAAGATCAGCTCGCGCAGGTTCTTGATGCCGCGGTAGCGGTCGTTCGCCGAGTAGATGGTGGTGTTCCACTGGTCGTGCGAGCGCATGGTCTGCAGGATCAGCACGTCCTCGTCGGCGGGGATGACGTTCGGCATCGGCGCGAGCGAGAAGTTCGCCCGGCCGGAGGGGGTCTTGAAGACGCGCTCGCGAGCCGGCTGCGGGATGCGGAAGCCGCCCGGGGTCTTCAGCAGCTCGTTGAAGCCCTCGAAGCCGGGCAGCACCTTCGCCATGACATCGCGGATGCGGTCGTAGTCGTCGACGTACCACTGCCACGGCGTCGCACTGTCCGGCAACGTCGCCTTCGCGATGCCCGCGATGATCGCGGGCTCGGAGCGCAGCTCGGGCGACGCGGGCCGCCGCTTGCCGCGGGAGATGTGCACCATGCTCATCGCGTCCTCGACGGTCACGCCCTGCAGCCCGGCGATCTGCTCGTCCTTCTCGGTGCGGCCGAGGCAGGGCAGGATCAGGGCCCGCCGCCCGTGCACCAGGTGGCTGCGGTTGAGCTTGGTGCTCACCTGCACCGTCAGCTCCGTCTTGCGCAGGCCCGCGGCGGTGTACGCGGTGTCGGGCGCGGCGAGCACGAAGTTGCCGCCCATCCCGACGAAGACCTTGACCCGGCCGTCGTGCATGGCCTCCACGGAGTTCACGGTGTCCAGGCCGTGGCTGCGCGGGGAGACGATGCCGCACACCTCGTCCAGCTTGTCGGTCCACGGCGGCGGGCGGTGGTCGATGCCGCAGGTGCGGTTGCCCTGCACGTTGCTGTGACCGCGGACGGGCGAGGGCCCGGCGCCGGGGCGGCCGATGTTGCCGCGCAGCAGCAGCACGTTGGTGATCTCGCGGACGGTGTCGACGCCGTGCTCGTGCTGCGTGACGCCGAGGCACCACGAGATGATCGCGCGCTCGGCGCGCAGGTACATCTCGCCCACGCGGCGGATCTCGGCCTCGGGCAGGCCGGCCTGCGCGGTGATCTCGGCCCAGTCGGTCGCCGCGACCAGATCGCGGTAGGCCTCGAAGTCGGCGGTGCTCGCCTCGAGGAAGGCGCGGTCGAGCACCGTCGGGTCCGTCTCCGCGGCCTCGAAGACGACCTTGGCGATGCCGCGCATCAGCGCGAGGTCCCCGCCCGGGCGCACCTGCATGTTCAGGTCCGAGACGGACGTCGCCTTGAACAGCGCCATGTCGACCATCTCGTGCGGGACGATCGTCTTCGTCGCGCCCGCCTCCACGAGCGGGTTGATGTGCACGACCTGCGCGCCGCGCCGCGTGGCGTCGGCGAGGGCGGTGAGCATCCGCGGGGCGTTCGACGCGGCGTTGACGCCCATGACGATCAGGAGGTCCGCCTCCTCCCAGTCCTGCAGGTCACAGGTGCCCTTGCCGGTGCCGATGGCGGCCTGCAGTGCGCGGCCGGAGGCCTCGTGGCACATGTTGGAGCAGTCGGGCAGGTTGTTCGTGCCGTACTCGCGCGCCAGCAACTGGTACAGGAAGGTGGCCTCGTTGCTGAGCCGGCCGGAGGTGTAGAAGGACGCCTCGTCGGGGCTCGCGAGCCCGCGCAGGGTCTCGCCGACCAGGGCGAAGGCGTCGTCCCAGCTGATCGGGACATACTTGTCGGAGGCCTCGTCGTAGACCATCGGCTCGGTGAGCCGGCCCTCGTTCTCGAGGTCGAAGTCGGTCCAGTCGGCGAGCTCGGTGACGGTGTGCTGCGCGAAGAACTCCCGCTTCACCCGCTTCGGGGTCATCTCCCAGGTGACGTGCTTGACGCCGTTCTCGCAGAAGTCGAGGGTGAGCTTCTTGTCGTCCGGCCAGGCGCAGCCTGGGCAGTCGTAGCCGGTGGGGTGGTTCATCACGAACATCGAGTGGGTGCCGCGGATCAGCTCGCGCTGCTTGAGCAGGATGGTTCCCACGGACTTCGCGGCGCCCCACGAGGCGGCGGCGTGATGGTACGGCGAGCTGGACCAGGCACCGTCGGTGACGGGGCCGAAACCGCCCTGCCGCGGGACGTCGGGCAGGAGCCCCGGAACGCGGGCCGGGGCCTGGGGCTGATTGTCCGTGGTCATGTCCTGACTTCCTGTCGCACTCGCTGGGGCTGGGAGTAGATGTTCATGTGGTCGCCGCGGACGAAGCCGAGCAGGGTGAGGCCGGCATCGTCGGCCAGTTCGACCGCGAGGGACGACGGTGCCGACACCGCCGAGAGCACGGGGATACCGGCCATCACCGCCTTCTGGACCAGCTCGAAGCTGGCGCGGCCGGAGACCTGGAGCACGACGCCCCGCAGCGGCAGCCGGCCCTGGAGCAGCGCCCAGCCGATCACCTTGTCGACGGCGTTGTGCCGGCCCACGTCCTCGCGGAGCACGAGCAGTTCGCCGGTGCCGGCGTCGAACAGGGCGGCGGCGTGCAGGCCCCCGGTCTTGTCGAAGACGGCCTGCTCCGCGCGGAGCCGCTCGGGGTACCGGGTCACCTCCTCGGCGCCGACGGCGACCGGATCGGATCGCACGTCGAAGCGCGAGACCGTGCGGACGGCGTCGATGCTCGCCTTGCCGCACATCCCGCACGAGCTGGTGGTGTAGAAGTTGCGCGTCACGTCGGGCGTGGGCGGGCGGACGCCGGGGGCCAGCGCGACGTCGAGCACGTTGTACTCGTTGATCTCGCCGCCCGAGCCGGGGCCGCCGCAGTGGATCGCGGAGCGGAACTCCTCGGCGGCGCCGATCACTCCTTCGGAGACCAGGAAGCCGGCGGCGAGCTCGACGTCGTGCCCGGGCGTGCGCATCGTGACCGCGAGCGGCTTTCCCGCAACGCGGATCTCGAGGGGTTCCTCGACGGCGAGGGTGTCGATACGGCGCAGCGGATCCGCACCGACGGTGACCTTGACCACCGACCGACGCACCGTGATCCGACCCATGTCCTCGACGCTACACCCGCGACATCGCGTCGGCGCGACGTCTCGTGGGCACCAGCGCCGGCGCCCCGCCGATGAGTCGGCGCCCACGAAGATCACTGTCCCGGCCGACAGATCGACGGCTCAGCCGTGCGGTTTCGCGGGCTGGGCCGTGGCCGTGGCAGCACCGCCGAAGACCTGCGGCGGGACGTCCTTGTCCGGCGTCACCTTCCGTCCGGACAGGTGATAGGTGACGACGACGGGGCCGCCGGAGACGCCGGCCGTGCTGTCGCCGGGGTTGAGCCAGCGGTAGGAGACCGCGACGGAGTCGCGGGTGCTGCCGACGACGCTGGTGAAGGTGGTGTACCGGCTCGTGGCAGTGCCGAGGTAGCCCTGCCGGTCGAAGAAGAGGATCCACTCGGGCGAGCTCCCCGTTCCGCCCTTCAGCGAGGCCTGCACCCACAACAGGTCGGGGCAGTCCCCCTGCTTCGCGTCCGTGCCGCGGCCGGCGGTGTACCCGACGCCGTTGAACGGCGGCAGCTGGGCGACGGCGTCCCGCACGGCCGGCGAGGAGAGATCGACGCACAGGCTGTGCCCCGCGGTGACGGGGCGCGCGCCCGCGGTGGCGGACGGCGGCGTCGATGCGGCGGACGGCGGCGTGGAAGCGGGGCGGACGCCCGTGCTCCCGGTCCCGGGCCGCCCGCTCGGCGCCGCCGACGCCGAGGGGGTGTCCGCCGCGGGCGTGGCTGCCGGCCGTGCGTCCCCCGCCGGTGTGGCCCCGTGGCTGCACCCGGTGGTCGCAGCGAGCGCGGCAAGGACCGCGACGGCGGCCTTCGATGTCTTGATCATGTCTCCCCCGAACTGTCACCGCGCCCGGACGGGTGCGACTTGCTCGTTCGTTCGGAGCTCGCGGCGTGTTCGTTACGACAGATACAAGAAAACCCCCTGAGAACAGGGGGTTTTGCTTGTGGCCAGAGCCGGGATCGAACCGGCGACCTACCGCTTTTCAGGCGGTCGCTCGTACCAACTGAGCTACCTGGCCGTGCCGGTAAAACCGTCACCGCCGAGTCCTAAGACTCGGATGGCGACCCTGACGGGACTCGAACCCGCGACCTCCGCCGTGACAGGGCGGCGCGCTAACCAACTGCGCCACAGGGCCATATGCAATTTTTCGTCTTGCGACGTACCCCCTACGGGATTCGAACCCGCGCTACCGCCTTGAAAGGGCGGCGTCCTAGGCCACTAAACGAAGGGGGCTCGCATCGGGCGACTTGAAGCCGCTCTCCGCACCGCTTCCGTGTTCCGTTGGGAGCTGGGATAGCTTATGACACATTGCGCCCACGTCCCAAATCGCGAGGTCAGGGCCGGTAAATCGGTCAATATGCGGGCAGGTCCATCCGAGCCAGTCGCCGCGAATCCACGATCGAGTCCAGCGCGACGATCCGCCCGTCGGCCACCGTGCACGCCATCAGCGCCAGCGGCCGCCCCGACGGGGACGAGACCAGGATCCCCGGCTCGCCGTTCACGCTCACCCGCCGCGCCACGACCTCCGCTCCACTGCCGCGCCGGGCGAGGGCGAGCACCTCGTCCGCGCCGACGGTGACGACTCTCCCCCGTGCCGTGCGCCGCGTCCAGGTCACATCGGGGTCGAGCAGCCGCAGCAGCGCATCGAAGTCGCCGTCCTGCGCGGCCGCCAGGAAGGCGTCCACGACCTCCCTGCGCTGCCGCCGCGCCGTCGGCAAGGGCCGCTCCTGCACCCTGCGCCGAGCGCGGCTGGCGAGCATCTTCGCGGCATCCGGCGACTTCCCCACGATCGGCCCGATCTCCGCGAACGGGACCGCGAACAGGTCGTGCAGCACGAACGCGAGCCGCTCCTCGGGCCGCAGGGACTCGAGCACGACCATCAGCGCCAGCCCGACGGTGTCCGCCGCCACCGCCGCGTCCTCGGGCCCGTCCGCATCCTCGGTGACCACCGGATCCTCGTCGCCGAGAACCGATTCGGGATGTGCGGTGCGCCGGCGCAGGACGTCCACGCAGAGCCGCCCCACGACCCGCGTGAGCCACCCGCCCAGGTTCGCGATCGGCGCACCGTCGTACCCGGCGAGCCGCAGCCAGGCCTCCTGAACCACGTCCTCCGCGTCGGCGCGCGCCCCGAGGGCACGCGTGGCGACCGCGAGGAGCCGCGGCCGATGCTCCTCGAACTGCTCCGGCAGGCTGAGCCGATCCGGCTGATCCATCGTCGTTACCTTCCCACGTTCTCGTCCGTCATGACAGTGACGAGCCCGGACGGGCGAACGTAACGAGGAAGGGAACGATCATGAATCTCGCACTGTGGATCATCACCGGGGTACTGGCGACCGGGTTCACCGTGGCCGGCATCGCGCTGATGGCGATGCCCCGGGAGCGGTACCGCGCGCTGGGCGCGAATCAGCACTGGGTCGATGATTTCGGTGACGGGCACCTCAAGGCCATCGGGGCCATCAAGGCCGCGGGAGGCCTCGGCCTGGTGCTGCCGCCTCTCACCGGGGTGGCGACGGTGCTGTCCCCCATCGCCGCGTACTGCCTCGCCCTGTACATGGCCGGAGCCGCGACGACCCGCCTGCAGCGATCCGAGTGGGGCTACATGGCCGGTGACGTGCTGTTCATCGCGCTGTTCACGTTCGTCGCCTGGGGCCGATTCGTCCTGGTCCCGTACTCCTGACCGCTTCAGGATTTCGGGTTCCGGTCAGGTAGAGGTGTTCCTGCGCAGGTCTACGTGTCCTGCGACCGAATTCGTGAGGCGCTGAGGTCCGCGACGGCCCTGCCGATCAGGTCCGCGCGTCGCTGCGCGGAGCGGGCCTTGAGCAGCGGCAGGATCACGGCGTAGCGGTCGGACCGGCTCAGCGCCTCGAACGCCGCCGCTGCCAGCGGATCCCGTTCCAGCGCCGCGGCGAGGTCGGGCGGGGTCTCGGCGGTGCGCTGGGACTCGTACGCGGCGTCCCAGCGCCCGTCGGCCCGCGCGGCGTCGCGCTGCGCGTAGCCGGCGGGCCGCACCCGACCGGCCGCGGCGAGCGCTTCGAACTTGGCGACGTTGATCGCCGACCACGAGCTGGTCCGCCGGCGCGGCGAGTACCGCTGCAGGAACGAGTCGGCGTCATTCGACTTCCGCTGCCCGTCGATCCAGCCGAAGCACAGCGCCCCGTCGAGCGCGTCCTCGATCGTCAGGCCCGGAACCGTGGAGGAGCGCTTGCCGATCCGCAGCCATGCCTCCGCCGCGTCCGCATGATGCCGCTCGAGCCATGCCTCCCACTGTTCGACGGTGTGGAAGACATGCACTTCGCGGTCACCGGCGTCGCCGCGCACCAGATCACCAGCTGATTCCATAGGTCGTCCCTACCACGAGAACACCGAACACTCCGGCGGAACCACGGCCGACGTGCGATCCGGACGCACAGCCGAAACCTGTCAGTGGCTACCGCGACACTGAGAACGAGTACGAGTGCCCCCCGTGGGACTCGAACCCACAACCAGCCGATTAAAAGTCGGATGCTCTGCCAATTGAGCTAGGGGGGCGCGATGCGAGAGTACCAGTGCGGCCGGAGCGCACCGAGGAGACGACTCCCTCGTGAATGAGACCCAGGTCTGCATCGATTGTGGGCGCGAACTTCCGCTGTCGGACTTCTATCGGCGCAAGGACCGTGCCCGGCCGAACCGGTGCTGCCGAAGCTGCCAATCGGCGCGCAGCCGCGCCTACCGGCGGATCAAGCCCGACACCGGCTCCGCCGAACGTACACGTCGATCACGCGCGCGACATCCGGAGCGATCCGCGGAGCAGGACCGAATACGCGCCCAGTCCGACCGCTTCAAGGAACAGCGCCGGCGGCGGGCAGCCGCGCAGTCCACGTACTACAAGGCCTGGTACGCGGCCAATCGGGAGCGGGTGCTCGCGCTGCACCGGGCGTACCGCGACGATCCTGTCATGCGCGCGACCCTCGACGCCCGCAAACGCGCGTGGTATTCAGCGCATCCCGAGAATCGGAGGCGCGAGCGCCATCGTCGCGCGGCACGACTGAACGAGGCCGTATCGGTGCCGTTCACCGGCGAACTCCTCCATGCGCGGATGTCGTTGTGGTCCGGGTGCTGGATCTGTCGAGAACCGTTCACCACCGAACGCCCTCGAACCGTCGATCACGTGAAGCCGCTGTCCAAGGGCGGGCCGGACATGCTTTCGAATCTCCGCCCGCCTGCAAACCCTGCAATTCCCGCAAGGCCGACCGATGGCCGTACCCGCACGAGTCCGCAGGACTCCGCCGCGCCGTCAGCTCGACGCCGCGGCGTTGACCATCCAGTGCACGCCGAACCCGTCGACGCACATGCCGAAGGTGTCGCCCCATGGGGCCTTGACGAACGGGACGGTGACGGAGCCGCTGGCGGAGAGCTTCTCCCACCACCCGGTGAGCTTCGCCAGATCGTCGCCCGACAGGGAGATGGAGACGTCGTCACCGACGGTGCGCGGCATCCCGGCCGGCGTATCGGCGCACATGAGCGAGAACCCGTCCGGCGTGGACAGGTACCCGTGCATCACCTTGGTGGCGTCGTTCGGATCGGAGAGCATCTCGGGCGGCATGCCCTCGAACGTGGAGATCTCCAGCTCACCGCCGAAGACGTCCCGGTAGAACTCGAGCGCCTCGCGGGCGTTGTCGGAGAAGCTGATGTAGGGGTTCAGGCGTACGGTCATGCCTCGATTGTGCGCCCGCCCACCGACACGTTCGGACAGTTCGCCGAACATCCCCCGCACGTTCATCCCCGCGACCTCCCCTCCGGGCACGCTGGCGGCCATGCACATCGTCCAGCTGGCGAACTTCTACGGTCCGCGCTCGGGCGGACTGCGCACCGCCGTCGACCAGTTGGGCGCGGGCTACGTCGCGCACGGCCACGCCGTGACCCTGGTGGTCGCCGGCCGCGGGCACGACGACGAGGTCCTCGACACCGGCGTCCGCCGCATCACCGTCCCGGGCCGCAAGTTCTTCCGGGTCGAGGGGTACCGGGCGGCGAGCCCCGTCCTCATCCGGCGGCTCCTCCCCCGCCTCGGCGCCGACAGCCTCGAGGTCTCCGACCGCCTCACGCTGCGCGGGATGGGCCCGTGGGCGAAGGCGCACGGGATCGGCTCGATCATGATCAGCCACGAGCGCCTGGACCGGATGATCGAGCTCGGGGCACCGTCGGGCGTCGCGACCTGGGCCGCCGACGTCGCGAACCTGGGCACGGCCCGCAGCTACGACACCGTCGTCTGCACGACGCCCTTCGCCGGCGAGGAGTTCGCCCGCGTCCAGGCGCCCAACGTCGAGACGGTGCCGCTCGGCGTCGACCTCGCGACCTTCCGCCCGGACCGCGCCGCGGCGCAGGCGCGGGAGCGGTGGGCCGACGGTGCCGACGTCCTCCTCGTGCAGTCCTGTCGGCTGTCGATGGAGAAGCACCCGGCGCGGGGCATCGAGGTCGTGCGGGCCCTGCTGGCCGACGGTGTCCGAGCCCACCTGGTGATCGCCGGGGACGGTGCGATGGCCGGCGAACTCCGCAGGCAGGCACGAGGATTGCCGGTCACCTTCACCGGACACCTCGCCGACCGTGAGGCCCTGGCCGACCTCCTCGCCTGCGCGGACGTCGCGATCTGCCCCGGGCCGCACGAGACCTTCGGGCTCAGCGCGATGGAGGCCCTCGCCTCCGGCACCCCGATCGTGGTGTCCCGCAACAGCGCACTGGCGGAGGTCGTGCGCGCGGACTGCGGCCTCCCCGCTGCCGACACCGGCGCGGCCTTCGCCGCCGCGGTGCGTGCGGTGCTCGCCCGCGGCGACTACCGCGCCGCCGCCCGGGCCTGCGCCGAGCAGTACACCTGGGACCGCGCCGTGGAGACGATGCTCGGCCTGCACCGGGCGACGGCGAGCCGGCGGAGGTTCCTTCGCGACCGTCCCGCAGCACATCCCGCCGTCCTGCCGCTGGGCCCCAGGCGGCCGGCCGGCCCGTCATCGACGGATCGGCGCGAGCGAGCGCGCTGATCAGCGCAGGCGGTCACCCGACTCCGCGTGGAAGAACAGCGCCTGCCCCGCCGCCGGGATCAGGCCGGTCTCCTCGCCGGCCCGGAGCGTCGTCGCGCGATCGGCGCGCACCACGACCGGCTTGTCCTGCCCCTCGACGTGCACGTAGACGAGCGCCTCGGCGCCGAGCTCCTCCACCAGCGCGACGGTGCCGCGGGCCGCACCGTCGGTGCCCGGTGCGACCACCTCGAACCCCTCCGGGCGCAGGCCGACCGTCACCGTCGGACCGGAGTCGACGGTGCGCGGGACCGGGACGATCGCGCCGCCGAGGTCGGCGCCCGCGTCGGTGCGCGGCACCGTCAGCAGGTTCATCCCGGGCGATCCGAGGAAGCCCGCCACGAAGGTGTTGACGGGGTCGTCGTACAGCTCGCGCGGCGGCGCGACCTGTTGCAGCAGACCGTCCTTGAGCACCGCGACGCGGTCGCCCATGGTCATGGCCTCGACCTGGTCGTGCGTCACGTACAGCGTGGTCACGCCGAGCCGGCGCTGCAGCGCGGAGATCTGCGAGCGGGTCGAGACCCGCAGCCGCGCATCGAGGTTCGACAACGGCTCGTCCATCGCGAAGACCTTGGGATGCCGCACGATGGCGCGCCCCATGGCCACGCGTTGCCGCTGCCCGCCCGAGAGCCGCGCGGGCTTGCGGTCGAGCAGCGGTTCCAGCTCGAGCATCGCGGCGGCCTCCGCCACCTGCCGGGCCGTATCCGCCTTGGAGACACCGGCGTTGCGCAGCGCGAAGCCCATGTTCTGCGCCACCGTCATGTTCGGGTAGAGCGCGTAGTTCTGGAAGACCATGGCCACGTCGCGCTTCTTCGGCGAGACCGACGTGACGTCCACGCCGTCGATGAGGATCCGGCCGTCCGTCACGGCCTCCAGCCCCGCCAGCGCCCGGAGGCTGGTGGACTTGCCGCAGCCCGACGGGCCGACCAGCACCACGAACTCGCCGTCGGCGATGTCCAGGTCGAGCGAGCTGACCGAGGGCCGCTCGGCGCCCGGGTACTGGACGGTCGCACCGTCGAAACGCACCGTTGCCATGGTGTTCCTGACTCCTGATTCCTACGAAAGACTCGCAGCGGCTCTTACTTCGGCAGCTTCGGCTTGATCTGCGAGTCGATCTTGCCCTGGATGGTCTTCTGCAGCGCGCCGAGCACGGCCGCCGTGTCGCCGCCGGTCGCGATCTGCTGCAGCGCCCGCCCGATGTCCTCGCCGCCGCCCGGCACGAAGACGCGGGCGTTGTCCTGGCTGCGGGTCAGCGGCAGCTGCTTGACCGCGGTACCGAAGTTCGGGTTCTTCTCGATGAAGGCCTTCATCGAGGGCTCGTCGACGGCGGCCTTGCGCACCGGCATGTAGCCCGTGGCCTGCGAGAACTTCGACGTGTTCGCCGTGTTGGTGAGGAACTCGATGAACTTCACGGCCGCGGCCTTGCGCTCGGCCGAGATGCCCTCGGCCACCGCGACACCCGCGCCGCCGGTGGGGCACGACTTGCCGGCGGGGCCGGGCAGGAAGGCGGTGCCGAGGTCGAACTTGGCGGTGGTGGTGATCGTCTTGAGCGAGCCGGTGGACTGCAGGGTGACGGCGGCCAGGCCGGCGCCGAAGTCGTTCTCCGGGGTGGTGGCCAGGCGGCCCCACTTGCCGATGACGTCCTTGAGCTGGTTCGCCGCGGCGATCGACTCCGGGGTGGTGAACTTGAGGTCCCAGCCGTCGGAGTACGCGCCGCCCTTGGACCAGTTCCAGCCCTCGAAGACCCAGTCGATGTAGTTCTCGCCGTCGGCGATGACGATGGCCTTCTTGTCGCCGCCGATGGCGTCCTGGATGCGGGGCGCCCACTGCGCGAACTCGTCCCAGTCCTTGGGGCCGCGGTCCTCGAGGCCGGCCTTCTTCCAGACGTCCTTGTTGTAGTAGAACAGCGGCGTCGAGCGGGCGAAGGGCACCGCGTAGTGCTTGCCCTCGAACTTCGTGTCGGCGAACAGGGAGTCGACGTACTCCTCCGGCTTGAGGCCGGCTCCGGCGAACAGGTCGTCGAGCGGGGCGATCTGCTTGTTCAGCGCGAAGTTGAACCAGGTGACGTCGGAGACGACGATGATGTCGGCCTTCTCGCCGCCCGAGAGCGAGGTCTGGAACTTCTGGGCCACCTGCTCGTAGTTCTTGCCGCCGTCGAGCAGCTCCACCTTGATCCCGGGGTTGGCCTTCTGGAACTCCTCGATCAGCGCCTGCTCAGTGGCCTTGGAGCTGCCGGGGTGGTTGCTGAGGAAGCGCAGCGTGATGGTGCCGCCACCCCCGCCGCTCCCCGAGTTCGACGAGCCGCCGCCCGAACCCGAGCCCGCGCACGCCGCCGCCACCGCCGCGGTCGCCGCGAGGCCGGTGACGAGGAATCCGCGCCGTGTGAAGTCGCCCATGAACTCTCCCTTGAGTTTCCGTTGTGGTGTTCTGTGGTGGTCCCGGTCAGCCCTTGACGGCGCCGGAGGTCAGGCCCTTGATCATCTGCCGCTGCAGGATCAGGAAGACGATGAGCATCGGCAGGGCGGTGAGCAGGGTGGCCGCCATGACCGGCCCCCAGTTCACCCCCTGCTCAGTGTTCTGGAGCAGGGTGAGGCCGACGGGCAGCGGCGCGACGGCCGCGTTGTCCGACATCAGGAACGGCCACAGGTACTCGTTCCACTCGTTCACCAACGTGATCACCGCGAAGGCCACCATCGTGGGGATCGAGACGGGCAGGATCACCCGGAACAGCAGCCGCAGGTGGCCGGCCCCGTCCATGCGCGCCGCCTCCACGATCTCCTTGGGCAGCGAGAGGAAGTGGTTGCGCATCAGGAAGGTGCCGAAGGCCACGCCCGCGAGCGGCAGGATGATGCCGACGAAGGTGTTGCGGTAGTCCGCCATCAGCGCGTAGTTCGAGATCACCGTGATCTGGTTGGGCACCATGAGCGCCGCGATCACCACGAGGAAGAGCACCTTCTTGAACGGGAAGCGCAGGAAGACCAGCGCGTACGCGGTGCTCACGCCGAGGACGAACTTGATGGTGCCGGTGACGAGCGTGATGATCGCCGAGTTCCGCAGGTACTGCCAGTACGGGATCTCCTGCGTCACGTAGCTGTAGTTCTCCGGGTACCAGGTCGGCGGCCACCACGTCGCGGGCGAGACGAAGATGTCCGGCCGGTCCTTGAACGAGGTGATCACGATGAAGTAGACGGGCACGGCCACGAGCAGCAGCGTGGCCGCCATGCCGAGGTATCCGAGCACCTTCATTCCGGTACTGCCCGCGGGGGATCCGGTCACTTGTCGTCCCCCCGGTCCATCATCCGCACCTGCACCACGGTCACGATCAGGAGCACGAGGAACATGATCGTCGCGATGGTCGCGCCGTAGCCGGCGCGCTGGTTGCGGAAGGTCTGCCAGTAGATGTCGAAGACCATCGTCGTGGTGCCGCCCTGCGGGCCGCCCGCGGGGAACATGATGTTGATGATGTCGAAGACCTGGAGGCTGTTGAGCAGCACGGTGATCGACAGGAAGTACGTCGCCGGGCGCAGCTGCGGCAGCGTGACGCGCCAGAACTTGCGCCACGCCGGCGTCCCGTCGATCGCGGCTGCCTCGTCGAGGTCCTTGTTCAGGCCCTGCAGCGCCGCGAGATAGATGACGAAGGTGTAGCCCAGGTTCTTCCAGATGTAGGTGAAGGTCACCAGGAACAGCGCCCAGCCGGGGTTCTGATAGAAGTCCGGGCTCTCGATGCCGAACCACGCGAGGATCGAGGCGGCCGCGCCGAACTGCGGGTTGAAGACGAAGTAGAAGGCCGCGCCGATGGCGGCGCCGGAGATCACGAACGGCGCGAAGACCGCGGAGCGGACCAGGTTGCGGCCCTTGAGGTTCTGATCCAGCAGCATCGCCAGCGCCAGGCCCAGCACCATCGAGAAGAGCACCGCGCTCACGGTGAAGATCAGCGTGACGGTGACGACCTGCCAGCTCTCCGCCTTGGTGAAGAACTCCCGATAGTTGTCCAGGCCGATCCACTTCGCCGGCTCCGTGCTGGCGAGCGACCACTCGTGGAAGCTCAGCCGCACGTTGTCGATCAGCGGGCGATAGGTGAAGACGGCCAGCAGCACCAGGTTCGGCACCACGAACACCAGGAACAGCAGGTTGTCCTTGGGTACCAGGTTGGCGGCCGGCCCCGTCTTGGGTGATGGCTCCACCCGTTCGGTCGTGGCGGTCACCGCCGTAGCGTGCTGCACTTCTCCGTCCGGCGGACGAAAATCAGGAAAAGATTCGGTAACGAATCAATGAGCGCACGGGGCCCGCCCCTCGAGGGACATGACAGATGTCACCGGCGATCGGTGACAAGCCGCGGAAAGCCGCTGACTGCACGCACTACTGCGACGCCGGGGCCGGCGCGAGGCTGGATGCATGAACGCCAACGATCTCCACGCATCCCACCGCCCCGACCATCCGCCCGCGGCACCGTCGACCGGCGGACTGCACGACCTCCTCGTCGACGCCTGCCGGCTCGGCCCCGCCCCGACCCGCGCCCGGGAGGGCGCGGTCGTCGTGGCGACGGTCGTCCTGATCGCCCTCGTCGTGATCGTCGTGCAGCCCCCGGTGGTGCTCACCTCGATCGTCACCGCCCTCGCCGCTCTGCACCTCGCGGTGCGGTGGGTGCTCGGCACGCGGAAGTGGAACCGTCGATGAGTGCGGCACCCGACCTCGCCGACACCGTCATCAGCGCCACCGGGCTGCGCCGCACGTACGGCACCGGGGCGAGCGCCTTCGAGGCCGTGCGCGGCATCGATCTCACGGTCCGGCAGGGCGAGGTCTTCGCCCTGCTCGGCACGAACGGCGCCGGCAAGACGTCCACCCTCGACCTGCTCGAGGGCCTCGCCGAGCCGAGCGGCGGCGAGCTCACCGTCTTCGGTCTCGACCCGCGCCGGGACCGGCGCCGCGTGCGCCCGCTCTGCGGCATCATGCTGCAGTCCGGCGGCCTCCCCGCCGAGCTGACCGTCCGCGAGACCCTCGAGATGTGGCGCGGCACCTGCAGCAACCCCACCACCGCCGACGCCGTGCTCGAGCGCGTCCGGCTCACCGACCGCTCCGAGGTGCGCGTCCGCGCCCTCTCCGGCGGCGAGCAGCGCCGCCTCGACCTGGCCTGCGCCCTCATCGGCCGGCCGCGACTGCTCTTCCTCGACGAGCCGACCACCGGCCTCGACCCCGAGAGCCGGCACTCCACCTGGAAGCTGCTCGCCGACCTCAAACGCGACGGGGTCACGATGGTGCTCACCACGCACTACCTCGACGAGGCCGAGACCCTCGCCGACCGCATCGCGATCATGCACCGCGGCGCGATCGCCCGCCTCGGCACTCTCCGCGAGATCGTCGAGGGGCACCCCGCCGAGATCGTCCTCGACGATCCGGCCGTGCCGCTGCCCGGCCTTACGGGCACGTGGCGCGCCGACGGTGCCGGGCGCGTCGCGCTGCGCACCCACCGGCTGCAGGACGACCTGCACACGCTGCTCGACTGGGCCGCCGACCGGCACCTCGCGCTCACCGGCCTGTCCGCCCGGCACCCCTCCCTCGAATCGGTCTTCCTGGCGCTCGCGGACGATACCGGTGACGCCGACCGGTCCGACTCCACCCCGATCGGAGCCCCCGCATGACCACCGCCACCACGCCCGCCACGGCGCCGGCCACCGTCGGCTACGGGAAACACCCCCTGCGCGCCCTGGCGCGCGCCGAGTACCTCCAGTTCCGCCGGAACAAGACCCTGCTCTTCATGGGCACCGTCTTCCCGGTCGGGATGCCGCTGCTGATGTTCTTCCTCGCCCGCGGCGGTCAGGCGCCCAAGCCCCTGGGCGTGGCCCTCACCCTCGAGACCTTCGCGCTGCTGGCGCTGCTGATGGTGCAGTACTACTCGGTGCTGTCGATGGTCACCACCCGCCGATCCGAGGGCGTGCTCAAGCGACTGCGCACCGGGGAGTCCTCGGACCTGCAGATCCTGACCGCCCCCGCCGTCCCCGGCACGGCCCTGACCCTGTTGGGGGCCGTGATCGTGTGCGCCGCTATCTACGGGGCCGGCGGTCCCGCTCCCGTGAACGCGCTGCTCATGGTGCTCGCGCTCGTCGCCGGGCTGGTGATCTTCACCCTGCTCGCGCTCGCCACCAGCGCGATGACGAAGAACGCCGAGGCCGCGCAGATCACGTCCATGCCCGTCATGGTGATCTCCATGATCGGCATGGCGAGCATCCGGCAGGTCCTCCCCGACCGGCTCGCGCTGATCGCCGACTGGACGCCCTTCGCGGCGATCTCCGACCTGCTCCGGCTGGGGCAGGCCGGCCTCGCCCCCGGCGTCGTCGACGATGCCGCCCCGCTCGGATTCGCCGCCACCTTCGGCGAGACGGGCCGGCCCCTTGCGACACTGGCGGTATGGACCGTGATCGCACTCATTCTCGCGAGGAGGTGGTTCCGCTGGGACGACCGCGAGTGACGCCCGGAGTGGTCCCAGCCCCGGCGCTCCGGGCCCTCGACTGGTGGCATGCGAAGTCCAGTGCCGACAAGTTCCGCCTCTACACCCGCGCGGTGCTGCAGATCGTGATGATCGGCTTCGTGGTCATCATGGCCACGTCGGGCACCACCACCGGGCCCGTGATCGGCATCGTCATCGCCGGGCTCGCGTCCATCGCCGGAATCGAGGCACAGCCCGACCTGTCGATCCGCGCCACCGACCGCCAGCGCCGCATCGCCTGGCGGTTCGCGCTCGCCGGGATCGGTGCGGTGTGGGCGGCGGGAGTGGTCGGCGCGCACCTGGCCCCGCACGTCGGCACCGCTCCCGACGGCGCGCGGGTCATGGGCGCCGTCGCCTACGCGATGGCGACGTGCGCCGTCCTCCCCTTCATGCGGCACCGCTGGTCGCTGCTGCTCGTCGCCGCGCTCGCCACCGCCCTCCTCCTGCGCCCCACCGACGCCCCCGCCTTCTTCGCGCTCCTCCTGTTCATCGGCGTGCTGCTGATGTGGACCTCCCGCACCACGGTCTGGAGCCTGCAGATCCTCACCGAACTGGAGGAGGGCAAGCGGATCGCCGCCGAACTGGAGGTCGCCGAGGAGCGCCTGCGCTTCTCCCGCGACCTGCACGACGTGGTCGGCCGGGCCTTCTCCGCGATCGCCGTCAAGAGCGAGCTGGCCGCCACGCTCGCGCGGGCCGGCGCCACCGATCGGGCGGTCACCGAGATGGACGAGGTCAAATCCCTCGCGGTGACGTCCCTCGAGGACGCCCGGCACCTGGTCCGCGGCTACCGCGGCATCGACCTGGGCACCGAGGTCGCCGGAGCGCGCTCGCTGCTCTCCGCCGCCGGCTGCCGGCTCCGCGTGATCGGCGAACCCGAGACGGTCCCGCCCGCCTTCCACGAGGCCGCCGCCTGGGTCGTGCGGGAGGGGACCACGAACATCGTCAAGCACTCGACGGCCACGCAGGCCGTGCTCACACTGGCAGCGTCGGGCCTCGTCCTGCGCAACGACGGTGCGCCCGCCCCGGCCGGGCGCGAGGGGGCACCGTCGGGCATCGACGGGCTGCGCGGCCGGCTCCGGGCCGTGGGCGCGGACCTCGCGGCGCAGCGCGACGGCGAGGACTTCACCCTGACCGCGACCTGGGAGGCGGCGTGAGCGAGACACCGTCGATCGAGGTGATGATCGCGGACGACGAGCACATGATCCGCGCGGCGGTGGCCGCGCTGCTCGAGCTGGAGGCCGACATCACGGTGGCGGCGCAGGCGGCGTCCGGCACCGAACTGATCGCCCTGTGGGAGCGCCGCGCCGCCGACGGGCACGCGCCCGCCGTCGCGGTGATCGACCTGCAGATGCCCGGACCCGACGGCATCGACACGGCGGCCGAACTGCTCCGCCGCACGCCCGGCGCCGCGACCCTCATCGTCACCAGCCACGGCCGGCCCGGATACCTCAAGCGCGCGCTGGCCACGGGGGTCCGCGGCTTCCTTCCCAAGACGGCGCCCGCGGCCACATTGGCGCAGGTCATCCGTACCGTGCACGGGGGCGGGCGGTACGTCGATCCCGAGCTCGCCGCGGAGGCGATCAGCGCGGGCGACTCGCCGCTCACGGCCCGCGAGGCCGACGTCCTGGAGTTCGCCGTCGACGGGGCCTCGGTCGACGAGATCGCCCGGCGCGCGCACCTGAGCGCGGGCACCACGCGCAACTACCTCTCGTCGGCGATGGCCAAGCTGGGGACGGCCAACCGCTACGAGGCCGCGGTGCGCGCGCGGGAACTCGGGTGGATCCTGTGACCCCCGTCTCGGTGTAACGTACCCATGTCCTTGAGCGATGCACCCCGTGTGCCCCTGCTCGGAACACATCACTTTCCGGCAGGGACGTTGAGTACGAGACCCGGATTGCGTAGACTTTCGGGATAATCTGGAACTGATCCAAACGTCGAAAGAGGAATGATGTCGACCCGCCAACTGACCCAGCTTGAGCTTCTGAAGGAGCTCTCCGGTGTCGCCGAGGACAACGTCAACCGCCATCTCTCGATGACGAAGGACTGGAACCCGCACGACTACATCCCCTGGGCGGACGGCAGCAACTACGCCGCACTCGGCGGTCACGACTACGACCCCGAGGAGAGCCAGCTCGACGAGGTCGCCAAAGCGGCGATGATCACCAACCTCCTCACGGAGGACAACCTGCCGACCTACCACCGCGAGATCGCCGCGAACTTCTCCATGGACGACGCCTGGGGTCACTGGGTCGGTCGCTGGACCGCGGAGGAGAACCGCCACGGCATCGCCATGCGCGACTACCTCGTGGTCACCCGCGGCGTCGATCCGGTCAAACTCGAGCAGGCCCGCATGATCCACATGACCAACGGCTGGGATCCGCAGGGCAAGGTGGCGGCGCACACCGAGCAGAAGATGACGATGCTGCACTCGGTGGCGTACGTGACCTTCCAGGAGCTCGCGACCCGCGTGAGCCACCGCAACACCGGCAAGGTCTGCAAGGATCCGATCGCCGACAAGATGCTCCAGCGCATCGCGGCGGACGAGAACCTGCACATGATCTTCTACCGCAACATCTCGGCCGCGGGCCTGGACCTGTGCCCCGACCAGGCGATCCGCTCGATCACCGACACCATCAAGCACTTCGAGATGCCCGGCGCCGGCATGCCCGACTTCCGCCGCAACGGCGTGCTGATGGCGAAGCACGCCATCTACGACCTGCGCCAGCACAAGGACGAGGTCGTCATGCCCGTCCTGCGCAAGTGGAAGATCTTCGAGCGCGAGGACTTCGGCCCCGAGGGCGAGCGCACCCGCGAGGAGCTCGCGGCCTTCCTCGACGAGCTCGAGGCCTCGGCCGTGAAGTTCGAGGAGATGCGCGACCGCTCCCTGGCCCGCGAGGCCGCCAAGCGCGAGAAGGCCGGCCTGGCCGTCTGACACCGACGCGTACCGAACCCGCCGTGCCCGCAGGGACGGCGGGTTCCGTCGTTCCGCGCACGCGCCGCGTCCGCGGGTGGTTCCCGCGCACCGGGCGCGACTGTGCACACGTGCCACGTGCGCACAGCGGCGCCGCGTGCGCGGGAACGGCGTCGTGTGCTCGGGAACGACGCCGAGCACGTTTGCCCCAGCACGCCGGGGCCGCGATCATGGAGGGCGGCGATCGATCGCCGCACGACCACAGGAGAGTACTGATGACCGCACCCACCACCGCGCCGAAGCTGCGCATCGGCAGGTTCGAGCTCGACTCCCCCGTCGTGCTCGCGCCGATGGCCGGCGTCACCAACGTGGCCTTCCGCAGCCTGTGCCGCGAGCTGGAACGCGCGCGGACGGGCACCGTCGCCGGGCTGTACGTGTGCGAGATGGTGACGGCGCGCGCCCTCGTCGAACGGCACCCGGTCACCATGCACATGACCACCTTCGCGCCCGACGAGGACCCGCGCAGCCTGCAGCTGTACACCGTCGACGCGAAGTGGACCTACGAGGCCGCGCGGATGGTCGCCGAGGAGGGCCTCGCCGACCACCTCGACATGAACTTCGGCTGCCCGGTCCCCAAGGTCACCCGCCGCGGCGGCGGCTCGGCCCTGCCCTACAAGCGGAACCTGTTCGCGAGCATCGTCGACGCGGCGGTCCGCGGCATCGCCGACGGCTCCCCCGCCGGGGCGCCCGAGATCCCCGTCACCGTGAAGTTCCGCATCGGCATCGACGACGAGCACCACACCCACCTCGACGCCGGCCGGATCGCCGCCGAGCAGGGCGCGGTCGCCGTCGCGCTGCACGCCCGCACCGCCGCGCAGCGCTACTCGGGGCAGGCCGACTGGGACGAGATCGCCCGGCTCAAGGAGCACGTGCACCACCACTTCGGCGACACCGTCCCCGTCCTGGGCAACGGCGACATCTTCGCCGCGGAGGACGCGGTGACGATGATGGACCGCACCGGCTGCGACGGTGTGGTCGTCGGCCGCGGCTGCCTCGGCCGCCCCTGGCTGTTCTCCGAGCTCTCCGCCGCGATCAACGGCACCCCGATGCCGACGCCGCCGGACCTCGGCGAGGTCACCGACATCATGTACCGGCACGGCGAGCTGCTGGCCGCGCACCACGGCGAGGACAAGGGCATGCGGGAGATCCGCAAGCACGTGGCCTGGTACCTGCGGGGCTTCCCCGCCGGCGGCGAGTTGCGCACGCGGCTGGCCACCGTGAAAACTCTCGCCGACCTGCGCGCGCTCCTGGACACGCTGCCGCCCGACGTGCCCTTCCCCAAGGATGCCGAGGGCCCCCGCGGCCGGCAGGGCACCCCGGGCAAGGTGGTGCTCCCGGAGGGATGGCTCGACGATCCGTGGGAGTCGGACGCCGCCGCGATGCCCGGCGCCGAGGAGGAGACCAGCGGCGGTTAACCGTCGTTCACCCGGAGTTCATCGCGCGCTGCGGTGGTGTAGGAAAAGCCCTATAGACTGGGCACATGCGGAATGCGTACGTCCAGCAGATGGCTGCCTTCAACGATATCCTCGGCACCATCTGCGATAAATCGGGCATCGCCATGGAGAAGGCGACCAACTCGCTGCTCCAGGCCGACCTCGCCCTCGCCGAAGAAGTCATCACCGAGCACGACGAGATCGTCCGGCTGAGCCGCCGCGCCGAGGAGGAGGCCTTCTCCCTGCTCGCGCTGCAGGCGCCCGTCGCCAGCGACCTGCGCATCGTGGTCTCCGGCTTCCAGATCGTGGCCGATGTCGACCGGATGGGCGCGCTCGCCCTGCACGTCGCCAAGGTCACCCGGCGCCGCTTCCCGAACAAGACGCTCCCCGAGGAGGTCAACGGCTACTTCGCCGAGATGGGCCGCCTCGCGGTCGAGCTGGCGAACTCCGCCCGCGAGGTGCTGGTCACCCAGGATCCGAAGCAGGCCGCGGAGATCGAGGAGCAGGACGATGCGATGGACGACCTGCACCGCCACCTGTTCACCGTGCTGATGGACCGCGAGTGGAAGCACGGCGTGGCCGCCGCGGTCGACGTGACGCTGCTGGGCCGCTACTACGAGCGCTTCGCCGACCACGCCGTGGAGATCGGCCGCCGCGTGATCTTCCAGGCCACGGGCAACCCCGATCCCACCGCCGACGTCTCGCCGTAGACCCCGCTCCACCACGACGGCCGTCCCCGCGGGGGCGGCCGTCGTGCTGTCTCCGGTCAGACCCCGACCGCGTCCTGCAACTGCAGGATCCGGCCGCCCAGGTGGATGTCCGAGCCCACGCTCAGCGGCACCGGCTGCCCCGGCGGCAGCCGCAGGGGCTGCGCGGCGCCCGGCGGCCGCACCCAGGTGCCGTTCGCCGAGCCCACGTCCACCGCCAGCACCTGCCAGCCGTCGATCCGGATCTCCAGGTGCGCGCGCGAGAGCGCGCCCGTCCGGTCCGGCAGGACGACGGGGCCGAGCCGGCCCGCACCGTCGAAGCTGCGGCCCGAGCGCTGGGCGACGAACGCCGCCGGATCCCGTCCGATGATCAGATCGCCCTCCACCACGAAGGCTGCGCCGTCATCCGCGACGAGCAGCCCCAGCGGCGGCCGCGGGCCGCTCTCGAGCGGCGCCCGCCGGTCGACGAGGGCGCCGCATCGCGTGCAGTACGCGGCCACCGGGGCGTTGAGGTGCCCGAACGCGCAACGCCGCCCCTCGACCAGCGGGCCGGCGGCGGCCGCGGCCGCGCTCACGTCCCCGACCTCCACGTCGTACTCGGTGGCCGCGAACAGCGGGCTCACGCCCGTCGGCTCCTCGTTGGTGGGCGCGTCCGCGGGGAAGACGTCCGTCGCGATGTCCGCCTCACCCTCGGGCCGTACGGAGGCCTCGGACCACAGCACGACGCCCGCGCCGGGGACGGCGCCGCGGTCGAGCCGCAGGGCGGCGGGCCCGCACACGGGGGCCGGCGGGGGCGGCGGCCCGACGGTGACCGTCACCACCGCCCCGGCGGGCAGGGGCGCGATCCGCTCGGCGAACTCCGGTCCGGCGTGCAGCACGTGATCCGGCGCGGCGGCCGCGGCGGACGGGAAGATCGCGACGGTGACGGCGCGGCTCTCGGCGGCGCCCGAAGTATCGCGCAGCAGCGCGCGAACGGAGTCCTCGGCGACCTCGACCACCGCGTAGGCGGGGCCGGAGCGGCCGCGTAGGGCCTCGGCCCGGTCCCCGTCGGCCTCGACGGCGGCGACCAGGTCCGCGACCTCCGCCGGCCCGCCGACCGCGGGCGCATCGGCGAGGAGCACCGCATCCCCCACGCGGGCGACCACGCGGTCGCCGGGCAGCACGGTGCTGTACCGATCGGCGGCCGGGGACTGCGATGTCATTCTCGTAGGATACGGCGAGCCACCGACAGGTCCGTGTCCGTGTGACCGGTCAGCCGAAGCGGCCCGAGATGTAGTCCTCGGTCGCCTTCTCGTTCGGGTTGGAGAACATCTTCTCCGTCGGGTTGATCTCGATGAGCTGCCCGGGCTTGCCCGTGGCCTCCAGGTTGAAGAACGCGGTCTGATCGGAGACGCGGGCCGCCTGCTGCATGTTGTGGGTCACGATGACGATCGTGTACTTCTGCTTGAGCTCGCCGATCAGGTCCTCGATCGCCAGCGTCGAGATCGGGTCGAGCGCCGAGCAGGGCTCGTCCATGAGCAGCACGTCCGGGCTGACGGCGATCGCGCGGGCGATGCACAGGCGCTGCTGCTGGCCGCCCGACAGGCCGCCGCCGGGCTTGTTCAGCCGGTCCTTGACCTCGCCCCACAGGTTCGCGCCGCGCAGGGACTGCTCGGCCACGTCGTCGAGCGTGGACTTGCTCCGGATGCCCTGCAGCTTGAGCCCGGCCACCACGTTGTCGCGGATCGACATCGTCGGGAACGGATTGGGCCGCTGGAAGACCATGCCGATGGTCTTGCGGACGCCCACCGGGTCGACACCGGGGCCGTAGATGTCGGCACCGTCGAGGGTGATGTGGCCCTCGACGCGGGCACCGGGAGTCACCTCGTGCATCCGGTTGATCGAGCGGAGCACCGTCGACTTGCCGCAACCGGACGGCCCGATGAACGCCGTGACGGAGTTCGGCGGCACCGTCAGCGAGACGTCCTGCACCGCGTGGAAGGCGCCGTAGTAGATGTTCAGGTCCTTGATGTCCAGGCGCTTCGCCATGGGATCTCCTTGTTACTTCGTCTTCGGGGCGAGCAGCCGGGACATGAGCGCGGCGAGGCCACTGGCGATGGCGACGAGGATCACCAGGGTCAGGGCGGCGCCCCACGCCCGGTACTCGCCGACGGCGCCCGGATTGTTGCGGTACTGGTCGTAGATGAACAGCGGCAGCGACGACATGTTGCCGTGCAACAGGTCGTAGTTCATCCGGTCGCTGATGCCCACGAGGAGCAGCACGGGCGCGGTCTCGCCGACCACGCGGGCGATGGCGAGGAAGACGCCGGAGACCATGCCGGACGCGGCGGTCGGGAGCACGATCCGCACGATGGTCTTCCACTGGGGCACGCCGAGCGCGTAGGAGGCCTCGCGCAGCTCGTGGGGCACGAGCTTGAGCATCTCCTCGGTCGACCGCACCACGACGGGGACCATGAGCAGGATCAGCGCGAGGCTCACCGCGAACGCGGACTGCGGCATGCCGAAGGTGGTGATCCAGACGCCGAAGACGAACAGCGTCGCCACGATCGACGGGATCCCGGCGAGCACGTCGACCATGAACGTGGTGATCCTGCCCAGGCGGGTGCCCTCGGCGTACTCGACCAGGTAGATGCCGACCATCACGCCGATCGGCACGGAGATCAGCGTCGCGACGCCGGCCTGCACGAGGGTGCCGTAGAGGGCGTGCCGGATCCCGCCGCCGTACGAGTCGGGGGCCACCCGGACCATCGACTTGGTCCACCACTCGGCGTGCAGGATCGCCGGCAGGCCGTTGGCGATCACCATGTACAGCAACGAGACCAGCGGGGCGAGGGCCAGCAGGAAACAGGCGCCGAACAGGATCGCGGCGGCGTTGTTCTTGATCCGGCGCACGGTGGACGTGCGGTGGAAGACGGTGCCGCTCTTGGCGACGTCGTCGAGCTCGGTGGCGGTCATCCGTTCACCCGTCCCCCGCCGATCCACCGGGCGATCGCGTTCACCACGAAGGTGAGCAGGAACAGCACGAGACCAGCGGCGATGTAGGCGCCGCGCTGGTCGACGTTGTCGAACTCAGCGGCGGCGGAGGCGATCTTCGAAGCGAAGGTGTAGCCGCTGTCGAACAGCGACCAGATGGAGGTCTTGGTGGCGGCGAACAGGATGATGAGCACCGCGATGGTCTCGCCCAGGGCACGGCCTAGTGCCAGCATGGAGCCGGCGACGATGCCGGACCGTCCGTAGGGCAGGACCGTGAGCCGGATGACCTCCCACTTGGTGGCGCCCAGGGCCAGCGCGGCCTCCTGATGCGCGACCGGGGTCTGCCGGAGCGCCTCGCGCGTGATCGACGTGATGATCGGCAGGATCATGATCGCGAGCACGATGCCGGCGGTGAACACCGTCGACCCCAGCGAGAGCTGGACGTTGCCGGTCTTGAACAGGAAGAACCAGCCGAGGTTCTCGTTGAGCCACTCCTGCAGGGGCACCAGGAAGGGCGCGAGCACGAAGATGCCCCACAGGCCGTAGATGATCGACGGGACCGCGGCCAGCAGGTCGATCACGGCGCTGAGCGGCCGCGACAGGCGCTGCGGGACGTACTGCACGAGGAAGGTCGCGATGCCGACGGCGACCGGCACCGCGAGGACCAGCGCCATCACCGACGAGAGGACGGTGATCTTGAGCAGCTCGAGGATGCCGAAGCGCATGTTCGACGGGGTCGTCTGCCACTCGGAGCTCGTGAGGAAGCCGACGTTGTCCTTGGCGAGCGCCGGGATCGCCTGCACCACGAGCTGCAGGAAGATCAGCGCGATCACGACGACCAGGAGGATCCCCGAGGCGTAGCTCGCCCACTTGAAGATCTTCTCCATGCGGTCGCCGCCGTGGGCGAAGGTCGTGCGGCCGGAGCCGCCGGCGGCGGCCGCGGAGGCCTCCGCGGCCCCGTCGGACCCGTCGTCACGGTCCGTTGAGTCCTCTGTCGCCATGTCTCCTCGTCGATCGAGCACGCGAGTCGTCCCTTCCGGCTGGGCCGGGCGTCGTGCGACTGCCATTGTGCCTGGCCCCCGCACGACGCCCCGGCGCGTCAGCGTTCGACGTGGTTACTGGATGGAGTCGATCGACTCGGTCAGCGTGGTGCGGAAGGAGTCGGGGATCGGGGCGTAGCCCTGGTTCCCGAGCTGGTCCTGCGCCTGCTTGCTGGCGGCGACCTTGAGGAAGGTCTTGATGCCCTTGCCGATCCCGGCGTCCGCGTACTTCGAGCAGACGATCTCGTAGGTCGCGAGCACGATCGGGTACGCGCCGGCGGCCGACGGCTTGTAGAAGCCCGCGGTGTCGATCACCAGGTCCTTGCTGCCGGGGGTCTTGAACTTCGCCGACTCGATGGTCTTGGCGACCGACTCGCTCGAGAGCTTCACGGCCTCGGGGCCGGCCGACGTGATGATGTTCGCGACCTGCAGCTTCTGCGCCTTGGCGAAGCTCCACTCGGCGTAGGTGATCGTGCCCTCGGCCTTGTTCACCGTGGCGGCGACCGCGGCGTTACCGCTCGCGCCCTGGCCGGTGCCGCCCTTGAAGGCCTTGCCCTTCTTCTCGTTCGCGTCCCACTCCGCGGGAGCGGCGGAACCGAGGTACTTCTGGAAGTTCTCGGTGGTCCCCGACTCGTCGGAGCGGAAGACGACGGTGATCGGCAGGTCCGGGAGGGTCGTGCCCTTGTTCTCGCCGGCGATCTCCGGGTCGTTCCACTTCGTCAGCTTGCCGGAGAAGATCTTGGCGAGCGTCGGCGCGGACAGGTTGACCTGCGTGTTGTCCGGCAGCTTGTAGGCGACCGCGATCGGGCCGAAGACGAGCGGCAGGTTCAGCGCGGGGGCGCCGCACTTCTCCTCGGCCTTCTTGGCCTGATCGGCGTTCAGCGGCGAGTCGGAGCCGCCGAAGTTGGTCAGGCCCGAGGTGAACTCGGTGATGCCCTGACCCGAGCCGTTGCCGCTGTAGTCGACGTTCGCGCCGGAGCAGTCCTGCGCGAAGGTGTTCTTGAAGACGGTCATGGCGTTCGCCTGCGCCGTCGAGCCGCTGCCCTTGAGCTGCAGCTTGCCGTCGCACTGCACGCCCGAGCCGCCGCCGGCCGACGAGCTGCCACCGGCCTGGCTCGACTCCTCGCCGCCGCACGCGGTCAGGGTCAGGGACAGGGCGGCGGCCACCGCCAGGGCCGATACGGATCCACGCTTGAAGTTCACCGAGATTCCTCCGGGTCGAGTCAGGACTGAGCACCCCGGGCACGTCGCGGGTGTCAACCCGAACATAGGGAGGCCGGGTGTCCGACTCGGGTGCCCCGGGTGAACGGACGGCAAACTCGGATCGGCGGGTGGATTACCGTCGCGCGTACGCCACGTGTCTTTCGTTTTCCTTAAAACCTAGTCCGGCGTAGGTGCGCAGCGCCGCGGCGTTGTCGCCCTCGACGTACAGCTCCACCTCCGCGAGTCCCCGTCGGGCCAGGTACTCCAGCCCGACGGCCGTCAGCAGCCGCCCCAGACCCCGCCCCTGCCCGGCGGGCGCGACCGCGACGATGTAGACCTCGCCGACCCCCGACGCCGGGTCCGCGACCTTGGTCCAGTGGAAGCCGAGGAGCTTTCCGGCCTCGTCGACGGCGAGGAACAGTCCTGCGGGATCGAACCAGTCGGCGCCGGTGCGCTCGTCGATCTGGCGCCCGGTCCACCCGCCCTGTTCGGGATGCCAGGAGAACGCGGCGTTGTTCACCGCCAGGATCGCGGCATCGTCGGCCGGTCCGGCGTACGCCCGCACGGTCACGCCAGGGGGTGCCGACGGTGCCGGGTCCAGCCCGGCGAGGGGCCGGCGCAGGTTGAGCAGCGTCCGCACGGCAGCCAGGCCCAGGTCCGCGGCCAGCCCGCGGGCGGCGGGCAGGTCCCCGTGCGCCCAGACGGTGCCGCCCTCCCCGGCGAGATCCAGCGCGCCCGTCACCAGCGCGCGACCCAGACCCCGTCGGCGCCCGGACGGTGCCACGACCACCTCGGCCGCGCCCGCACCTCCCGCGGGCGGGACCACGACGCCCGCGTAGCCGGCCACGGCACGGTCCTCGCCCCGGACGAGCAGGTGCGGGCCGTCGCCCGTGAGGCCGAGCCGGAACTGCTCCGACAGCGGGCCGACACCGTCGGCGGCCTCGGCCGCGGCGGCGACGGCCAGCACGCCCTCCGGGTCGTCCACCGGCCCCCGCACCACCTCGACCATCAGACCTCCTCGAGATCCTCGTCCGTCGGCTCCATGTCCTCGACGGGGCGTTCACCCTTGCCGCGCACGGGCCGCACCGCCTTGTAGCCCACGTTACGGACCGTACCGATCATGCCCTCGTGCTCGGCGCCGAGCTTGGCGCGCAGGCGCCGGACGTGCACGTCGACGGTGCGCGTGCCGCCGAAGAAGTCGTAGCCCCACACCTCCTGCAGCAGCTGGGCGCGGGTGAAGACGCGCCCCACGTTCTGCGCGAGGAACTTGAGCAGCTCGAACTCCTTGTAGGTGAGGTCGAGCGGCTTGCCGCGCAGGCGGGCCGTGTAGGTGCCCTCGTCGATCACGAGCTCGCCGAGGGTGACCTTGTCGGCGACCTCCTCCTCGGCCCCGCTGTCCCGGCGGGCCGCGACGAGGCGCAGCCGGGCGTCGATCTCCGCCGGGCCGATCGTCGGCAGGAGGAAGTCGTCGATGCCCCAGTCCGCATTGGCGGCGACGAGCCCACCCTCGGTGAGCACCGCGACCACGGCGGTTCCACCGCCGGTACTGCCGAGCAGGCGACACAGGCCGCGCGCGGTGACGAGGTCGGTCCGGGCGTCGACCAGCGCGACCTCGGCGGGCCCGACCTCGAGCAGGGAGGAGACGTCGGCGGGCAGGGTCCGGACCGAATGCGGCAGCAGCGACAGTGCCGGCAGCACCGTGTCGGGTTCCCGGTCGGATGTGAGCAGGATCAGATCCACATACCCTCCCGCTGCGCGCCGGTCGATGAGAAAAGAACGAATGTCAGAATAGCGGTGGTCAGGGCACGGTGCGTGACGGCGCCGACGTGGAGCGAAGGGACGCAGTGTGACGCAGGGGCGAGGACGGGCATGGATCCGGCGGATTCTGATCGCCGTCGCGACGCTCCTCACGGTCGCGCTGCTCGCCGAACTCGGATCCGCGGCCGCCGCCGAGTACCGACTCTCGCGCGAGCTGCGGGCCGCCGCCGGCCTGGCGGACGACCCGGAGGTCACGGTCGGCGGCTTCCCCTATCTGACCTCGGGCGGAAGGCACTCGAAGCTGACGATCGCCGTGCCCGCGAAGGTGGACGGCAGGAACGCACGGCTCGAGGCCGAGTTCGCGGATGTGACCTTCCCGGGCGGCCTCGTCCCGACGTTCACACCGGACACGCCGATCCGGGCCGCGCACGTGCAGTCACGGATCCGGCTCGACCAGAAGACGGTGGGCCGGTACATGGACATCGTCGACCTGCAGGTGCACACGCCCGCCCCGAAACGCCCCGGCGCCGGGAGCCCCGCCGACGGCTACGTCAAGGCCTCGAAGGGCATCGTGCTGACGGGCACCGTCGCGCTGCCGACGCCCGCCGAACCGAAGCGCACCGTCCTGATCTCGGTGGCGGCCGACTTCGCCGCGGAGGGGAGCGCGATCGCCGTCCGCGCCACCGGGATCTACACCGGTCCCGAGGACCACGCCAAGGCCGACTTGGCGCCGGGCGAGGACCGGGCCGTGCTCGCGGCGTTCACCCGGACGCTGCCCCCGATGGCCCTGCCCTTCGGGATCGCGCCGACGGCGGCGCGGGCCGAGAACGCCGACGTCGTGCTGCTCGGCGAGGCCGACGGGGTGACCGTCGTCCCCGGTGCCTTCTACCGGCCGCTCCCGCAGACCCTGCCGTGACGGGTCCGCGCGGGTTGGGTATTCTGGGCGGCATGCGCAACCGCTGTGAGCTGCTGCTCACCCGCCGCTTGGCGGTCGATCTGTGCCGTATGGCCGGTTGTCGCTGTCTGGGCTAGTCCCGCCTCTCCGGGCCGGGTGCCCGATTCCCGGTGCATCCTCATGCCCTCCCAGCGCATCCGCGCACCCTCGAAGTAGCGTCCGCGCCTTCACTTCCGCACGTCATGGAATCAACGAAAGGGATCCTCATGGCTCGCTCCGACGTCCTGGTCTCCGCAGACTGGGCTGAGCAGAATCTCGATACTCCGGGTGTCGTCTTCGTCGAGGTCGACGAGGACACGTCGATCTACGACGACAACCACATCAAGGGTGCCGTGCGCCTCGACTGGCGCAAGGACCTGCAGGATCCGATCCGCCGCGACTTCCTCGACCAGGAGGGCTTCTCCAAGCTCCTGTCCGAGCGCGGCATCGGCAACGACGACACCGTCGTGCTCTACGGCGGCAACAACAACTGGTTCGCCGCGTACGCCTACTGGTACTTCAAGCTGTACGGCCACCAGGACGTGAAGCTGCTCGACGGTGGCCGCAAGAAGTGGGAGCTCGACGGCCGCCCGCTGTCGACCGACGCCGTCACCCGCCCGGCCACGAACTACCAGGCCAAGCCCGTCGACCTGTCGCTGCGCGCCTTCCGCGACGAGGTGATCGACTCGATCGGCAAGAAGAACCTCATCGACGTGCGCTCGCCCGACGAGTTCTCCGGCAAGATCTCCGCGCCCGCCCACCTCCCGCAGGAGCAGGCGCAGCAGCGCGGCCACGTCCCCGGCGCGATCAACATCCCCTGGTCGACCACCGCCAACGAGGACGGCACCTTCAAGTCCGACGAGGACCTCGCCGCGCTGTACGCGGAGAAGGGCTTCGACGACGCCAAGGAGACCATCGCCTACTGCCGCATCGGCGAGCGCAGCTCGCACACCTGGTTCGTGCTGCAGGAGCTCCTGGGCAAGAAGAACGTCAAGAACTACGACGGTTCGTGGGTCGAGTACGGCTCGCTCGTCGGCGCCCCGATCGAGAAGTAAGGAATTCATCATGTGTGGAGCTCCCAAGCAGGGTCAGGTCCTTCCGGCCGGCGTCGACACCGAGAAGGAGACGGTGCTGACCGGTTCCGTCCTCGACGCCGACGGTAACCCCGTCGCCGGCGCCTTCGTGCGCCTCCTCGACGGCACCGGCGAGTTCACCGCCGAGGTCGTGGCCTCGGGCACCGGCGACTACCGCTTCTTCGCCGCTCCGGGCACCTGGACGCTGCGCGCGCTGTCCTCCGTGGGCAACGGCGATATCCAGGTCTCGCCCGAGTCGAACGGCGTCTACAACCAGGACATCACCGTCTCGAAGTAGACCCCCGCAGCACCCGACGAGGCGCGTACCCACACCGGGTACGCGCCTCGTTCGCGTCCTGGTCGCGCTCTGGTGGTCTCGGCTCGCGGCAGGCAGGCAGGCAGGCAGATAGGCAGGTGCGGGCTACGGGATGTGCGGCAGCCGGACGCCCGACGGGTGCGAACGGTCGTGGTGGATCGTGATCCGCGCCGGGGTGAGCCGGGGGGCGGTGCCGCGGCTCGGGTCGGTGCCCGCGTTCCGGAGGTACTCGGGGTGCGAGCCGCTGGACACCTGCACCCGGATCCGGCGGCCGCGCGCGAAGCGCTGCGCCGTGGGGGCGAGGTCGATCACGTACGGCTGCGGCCCGGTGTCCCCGTCCTTCCGCTTGAGGCTGACGATGCCGTCGCAGACGTTGAACGACCGGCCCCGTTCGTCGACCTCGCACAGCCGCACGTAGATGTCGAAGTAGGGCACGTCCGCTTCGGCCCAGATCGTCGCCGACGGTTCCCCGATCACGTCGAGATCCGCGGCGAGCGGCCTGCTGGTGAAGACGAGGACGTCGCTGCGGCGCTCCCGCGGTCGCTGGTCGACGCGGCCGGAGCCCTTGAAGATCAGGCGACCGCCCACGGTGGGGGTGGGATCGGCCGGGTCGTAGCGGTAGCCGCTGCTCGCGCCGTCCACCCGGGGTTCCGCCTCCCACAGTCCTCCACCGGGCTGGAGGTACCACGTCGTCCTGGCCGCCGCGGGCGGCCAGCTGTCGAAGTCGCGCCACTCGTCGGTCCCCATGAGCAGCAGGCGCACCGCGGGCCGCTCGACGGCGGGCTGCAGGCCGGCGCGTTCCCGACTGAACTCCAGCGTCTCCCGCAGCTCCGCGGCCATGCCGGCGGGCGAGGTGTGCGTGAAGTCGCCGATCGTGAGGCGGGACTGCCGCCCGGCGGCCTGCATGGCGGCGAAATCGCGGAGCTGGTCGACGAGGAAGATGTCGTACCAGTTCGCGTAGAAGCTCGCCGGGATCGTCACATCGCCCACCGTTCCGCTGAAATCCCCTGCGTCCCAGTGCGGATCGGCCGCGGGTCGGCGGAGGATGTTCTGGACGAAGGGCCACGGCCGGCCGAAGGCGAGCACGTCCCCGTCGGTGGTCGGCACGGCGTCCATGGCACGCCGGACCCGCCGCGCGCCGGGCCCGGCGAGCAGCCCGGCGACCGCGGCGGGGTTCTCCTGCGTGTGGAGGGCGGCGCCCCAGTTGAAGGCCAGATCCGCCTGCGGCGCCCCGGCCACCACGCCGGTGCGGGCCACGCTCGCCGACGTGATGTGCGGGTTCATCGCGACGACGTCGTCCCCGGCCCGCGCCGCGACCGCCCACTGGGTGTATCCGACGTAGCTCACGCCCGCGAGCACGATCCGGCCCTGGTACCAGGGCTGTTTCCGGATCCAGTCGAGGACGGCGAGCCCGTCCTCGGCGTCGTACTGCGCCGGGGAGAAGGGACCACCCGCGGAACCGAAGTTGCCGCGCGCGCTGACCACGAGCACCTGGAAGCCGCGCTCGGCGAACACCCGGGACTGCGGGTTCTGGATCCCGCCGCGGTCGTACGGCGTGACGAACAGCATCACGGGCGTCCCCGGCGGGAGCGGGTCAGACGTCCATCGATCGGCCCGCAGGACGACGCCATCGCCGACCGGGACCGCGATGCCGCGTTCGACGGTGACCTCTCGGGTCTCGGGCCGCCCGAGGCCGAAGAAGCGCTGGTAGGCGCGGCTGGCGAGAGCAGAGGTACGCACGAGAGCGAGCATATTCCGCCGCAGTCGCCGCGGGCCTCCTTATCCCGAAGGCCACGGCCTTATCCCGAAGGCCACGGCGGCGGGGGCCCGGAGCTACTGCCCGTTCACGCCGGCTCGACGATGCGGTCCGCCCGGAGGGCGGTGGCCTCGATGAGCCGGGCGTTGGTCTCGTCGGTGCCGAGCGCCCGCTCGCGGGCCTCGTCCGGGGTGCGCCCGAACCGCATGTGCCGCTCGATCAGCCGCTCCCGGCGCAGCGCGGGATCGATGCGCAGGAACCAGACCTCGTCGAGCTCGGCGCGGGCCGCCGGCCACGCGCCGGTGTCGGCGAGCAGGTAGTTCCCCTCGGTGACCACCAGCGGGACGGACGCGGGGACCTCGATCGCGCAGCCGATCGACGCCTCGAGGTCGCGATCGAAGCGCGGCGCGTAGACGGTGCCGGCGGCGCGCCGCAGCCGGCGCAGCAGGTCGGCGAAGCCGGCACCGTCGAAGGTGTCGATGGCCCCCTTGCGCTCCCAGCTGCCGTGCCGGCGCAGGACCGGGTCGTCGAGGTGGAAGCCGTCCATGGGGACGAGCACCGCGTCGCCGCCGAGGGCGGCCACGAGTTCGGCGGCGAGCGTCGACTTGCCGGACGCGGGGGAACCGGCGATGCCGAGCAGCGCGCGGCCCGGCCGCGCGGCCAGCTCCCGCGCTGCCGCCACCAGGGCGTCGATCGAATCGGTCATGCGGTCCCCCTCACTCGTTCCAGCCATTCCCGCACGCCGGGGTACCGGCATTTATCCGAGGCGAGCTCCGCCGCGCGCCGCAGCGCCTCGGGCACGGGGACGCCCGCGGCGACGAAGTACGCGTACGCGCCGTGCAGCACGTCGCCCGCGCCGAGCGTATCGACCACCGGCACCGTCGGGACGCCGACGGTGCCCTCGTCCCGCCCAGCGCGGTACCGGATGGGCCCGCCACCGTCGGAGACGGCCCAGACGGACGGCAGCGCGACGTCTTCGGGAACGACGAAATCCGCGGAGCAGATCGCGTGGGCGGCGAGCGGCAGCAGTTCCGCGAAGACGGGCCGCCAGCGCCCGGCGTCGAGCACCACGGGCACCCCGGCGCGGGCGGCGCCGTCCGCCGCGGACCGCGCCGCCGCCGGACCGTGACCGTCGAGCAGCACCACGTCGAAGCCCTCGGCGTCGATCGGCGGCACCTCCTGCGGATAGCCGGTCCCGTCGAACGAGACGACCTGCCGCTCCCCCGTCGGGGCGTGCACGGTGACCGCCGAGACCGGCGGCCCGAAGCCCTGCGGCGCCAGGTCGACGAGCGACACCCCGCAGCGGCCGAGGTCGTCGGCCACGAGCCGGCCCAGGGCACCGTCGCCGACGGGGGCCGCGAGGACCGCGTGCCCGCCGAGCGCGGCGAAGGTCGCGGCGGCGTTGAGCGCGGGGCCGCCGCCGGCGACGTCCTGCCGGGTAGCGGTGACCTTGCCGTTGCGGGGCGGGAGCTCGGCGACGCGGGAGATCACGTCGACGGTGGCGAGCCCCACGAACAGCCCGGAAGGCTTACGGCCCACCCGCGGCCTCCTCGGCGGTCGGCTCGAGCGCGCCGGTCATCAGCGCGACGACCTCGGACATCGTGCGCTGCTTCGGGTCGACGACGGCGGCGCGCCGGCCCAGCCGGTGCACGTGAATCCGGTCGGCGACTTCGAAGACGTGCGGCATGTCGTGGCTGATCAGGATCACGGGGGTGCCGCGGTCGCGGATCTGCCGGATCAGGTCGATGACCTGCCCCGATTCCCGGACACCGAGGGCGGCGGTCGGCTCGTCCATGATGATCACCTTCTTGCCGAAGGCGGCGGCCCGGACCACGGCGACGCCCTGCCGCTGGCCGCCCGAGAGCGTCTCGACGGCCTGCGTCGGCGACTTGATGCCGATCTTGAGATCCGCGAGGTGACCCGCCGCCGCGTCGCGCATCGCCTTGCGGTCCAGCTGGCGGAAGACCGAACCGAGCACGCCGGGCTTGCGCAGCTCCCGGCCCAGGTAGACGTTCGCGGCGATGTCCAGCGCGGGGATCACCGCGAGGTCCTGGTAGACGGTCTCGATACCGGCGTTGCGGGCGTCGAGCGTGCTCTTGAAGTGGACCGGGGCACCGTCGAGCAGGATCTCGCCCTCGTTCGGGACCACCGCGCCCGACAGCGCCTTGATCAGGCTGGACTTGCCGGCCCCGTTGTCGCCGATGACGGCGAGCACCTCACCGGCGCGGAGCTCGAAGTCGGCGCCCGCGATGGCCTGGACCTGCCCGTACCTCTTGACCAGGCCCTTCGCCTGGAGAACCGGCGTGCTCATTGCAGCCTCCTGCGGGAGATCTGATCCAGCGCGACGGCGGCGATCACGAGGACGCCGGTCGCGATGTTCTGGTACAGGTTGTCGATCCCGACCAGGGTGAGGCCGTTGCGCAGCACCCCGACGATGAGCGCGCCGACCAGCGTCCCGAGCACCGATCCGCGGCCGCCGAACAGGCTCGTGCCGCCGATCACGACGGCGGTGATGGTGTCGAGGTTCGCCGTCTGGAAGGCGTTCGGGTCGGCGGTGGGGATGCGCCCGAGCGCGGCCCACGCGGCGATCGCCGCGATGACGCCGGACGCGAGGTACACCCCGAAGATCGTCTTCGACGTCTTGATGCCCGCCAGCGACGCCGACACGGGATTGCCGCCCACCGCGTACACGTGCCGCCCCGTGGCCGTGCGATTGAGCACGTACCAGGCGACCCCGTACACGACCAGCAGCACCAGCAGCCCCAGCGTGAGCGGGAACCCGGCGACGTCGAAGGATGTGCCGAGGGGGGTCAGCGGCCCCTCGGACACCCGGTACGTCTGCGACCCCGCGTACAGCTGCGTGGCCGCCGCGACGATGGTGAACATGCCGAGCGTCACGATGAACGGCGGCAGCTTGAGCATCGTCACCAGCGCACCGTTCACGACGCCGATCAGCATGCACACGCCCAGCGCGACGACCATGGCCAGGACGGGGCCGCTCCCCGCCACCTTCGCGAGGACGACGGTGCCGAGCACGCACGTCGCGCCGATCGACAGGTCGATGCCCGCGGTGAGGATGATCAGCGACTGCGCGACCGCGAGGATGCCGATCACCATCGACTGCTGCAGGATCAGCGAGACGTTGTAGCCCGTCGCGAACTGCGGCGTGAGGATGAAGAAGACCACGCACGCGACGATCAGCGCGGCGAGCGGCCCCGCGAGCGGCTCGCGCAGGAGCCGCTGCAGGGTCAGCGCATTCACGCCTGGCCCCAGCAGTTCTGCGCCCCCCACGCCGTGTCCTTCGACTCCACGCCGGCGACGGGCTTGTCGGTCACGAGCTGCGAGCCGGTGTTGTGGAAGCCCGACGGCTTCGTGCCGTCCTTGGCGTAAGCGACCACCGCATCGACGCCCTGCTCGGCCATCTTCGACGGGAACTGCAGCACCGTGGCGCCGATCATGCCCTTCTTGACGTTGGCGATGCCGGTGCAGCTGCCGTCGATCGAGCCGATGATGATCTGCCCGGCCTTGCCCGCCTTCTTCGCCGCCTCGTAGCCGCCGGCGGCCGCGGGCTCGTTGATCGTGTACAGCGAGTTGGCGTCCGGCACGCGCTGGAGCAGGTTCTCCATCGCCGTCTGCGCCTTGGTCTGGTCGCCGTTCGTGTTCTCCTTGCCGGCGATGTCGGGGCTGTTCTCCGGCAGGCCGATGCCCTCGAGGAAGCCCTGGTGCCGGAAGGTGTCGACGGTGCCGCCGGGCGTCCCGTCGAGCATCAGCAGCTTCGGCGTCCTCCCGGCGAGCGCACCCTTCACCCAGGCGCCCTGCAGCCGCCCGGCCTCCTTGTTATCGGTGGCGAAGGTCGCGTCGACGGCGTTCTCGGGGTCCGTGGCCGTGTCGAGCGCGATGACGACCACGCCCGCGTCCCGCACCTTCTTGATCGCCGCGAGGATGCCGCTCGACGAATTGGGGGTGATCAGGATGCCCTTGACGCCCTGGCTGACCAGGTTCTCGATCGCGGCCACCTGGCCCTCGTTGTCACCGTCGAACTTGCCGGCCAGCGCGACGAGGCTGGCGCCCTTGGCCTCGGCCTGCTTCTTGGCGGCCTCGCGGATCTTCACGAAGAACGGGTTGGTCTCCGTCTTGGTGATCAGGCCGACCTTCACCCCCGACGACGACGAGCCGCCGTCGCGGTTGCACGCGGCGACGGACGTGAGGCCGACGGTGAGCGCGCAGCAGGCGGCTGCCACACGCAGGCTCTTCCGAGTGATCATGAAGGACTCCGTTCCAGTGTGTCTCGCATCACAGCGGTGCGATGGATGACGACGGTATACCTCCAGCTGAAACCCGCGCAAGGGTTTGCGCAACCGCTTGCGCGGAATTCGGGCGAAGCGCACAATCATGCGATGGGAACCATGGCCGATGTCGCCGCCGCCGCCGGCGTGTCGATCACCACCGTGTCCCACGTGGTCAACCAGACCCGGCGCGTGGATCCGCGCACGCGGGACGCGGTGCTCTCCGCGATCGAGAGCACCGGATACCGGCGCAACGCCCTCGCCGCGGCGCTGGCCACCTCCCGGTCCGGCGTGCTCGCGCTCAGCATCTCGGCCTGGCAGAACCCCTATTTCACCCCGCTCGTGCGGGCGATCGAGTCCCGCGCCGCGGAGCTCGGCTACGCGCTGATGATGGGCGATTCGCACGACGATTCGGAGGTCGAGGCCTCCCTCGTCGGATCGCTGCTGGACCGCCGGGCCGACGGGGTGATCCTCGCTCCCGCGCCGCGCGCGGAGAAGACGACGATCCCCGCGATCGGCCGCGCCGGCACCCCGCTGGTGCTCATCGACCGGCTCTCGCCCGCCCCGGTCGACCAGCTGGCATCGGAGGGGACGGAGCCCGTGACGCAGATGACCTCGCACCTGATCGACCTCGGGCACCGGCACATCGGGGCGCTCACCGGGCACCGGGGCATCCAGTCCACGGCCGAGCGCGCCGACGCCTTCGTCGCGACGATGGCCGCCGCGGGACTGCGGGTCCCGCCCAAACACCTGCGCTGCGGGGACTCGACCGTCGAGCAGGCCTACGCCCAGACCCTCGCGATGTTCCGCGGCCGCCGTCCGCACCCCACCGCGCTCGTGGTGCTCAACAACGCGATGACGGTGGGCACGATGCGGGCCCTGCGTGAGCTGGACCTGCGGATACCGGAGGACGTCGCGCTCGTCTGCTACGACGACTTCGAGTGGTCCGACCTGTTCTCCCCACGCTTGACGGCGGCCGCGCAGGACGTGGAGACGATGGGGCGGCGGGCCGTCGACATGCTCGTCGAACGGATCGACGGGTTCGACGGTCCGCCGCGCGTCCAGCGGCTCCCCACCGCCTTCCACCATCGGGACTCGTGCGGTTGCGACGGCGCCGAGAGTGGGGTCTAGTATCGGGTCATGGTCATCTTCTTCGAGATCCTCATGGCGGTGGCGTCGGTCGCGATCTTCGGGTTCGCGATCTTCGTGATGTACCGCGTCCTCACCGACGGCCAGTAGTCCGCCGATGAGCGACGAGGCAACGCCCGCATCCGCCGGCGCCGGTCAGGAAGCCCTCGACGCCGCGATCGAGCGTGCCGAGACCACGTCGTCGCGCAACATCTCGAACCTTCCCGGGCTTCCGCTGGCCGACGACACGGCCAACCTGCGGCAGGGCCCCGACCTGCACCCCGGCCTCCTCGGCCTGCTCCCGCTCGTCGGCGTGTGGCGCGGCGAGGGCGAAGGCCACGACGAGTCGGGCGACTACCACTTCGGTCAGCAGATCGTGGTGAGTCACGACGGCCAGAACTTCCTCTCCTGGGAATCGCGGTCGTGGAAGCTCGACAGCGAGGGCGAGTTCTCCGAGCCCGACCTCCGGGAGGCCGGTTTCTGGCGGATCGGCGAGGACGACGAGATCGAGTTCGTCCTCACCCACGCCAGCGGCATCGTCGAGCTCTACTACGGCAAGCCCGTCTCGCAGACCGCGTGGGAGCTCGAAGCCGACGTGGTGATCCGCTCCAAGACCTCCCCCCTGGCCGGCGCCGCGAAGCGCCTGTACGGCCTCGTCGAGCAGGGTGGCGCGCTGGCCTACGTCGAGGAGCGCGTCGATGCCGACGGTGCCCTCATCCCCCGCCTGAGCGCCAAGCTCAACCGCTACGCCGGCTGAATCTCTCCGCCCCCGCCGGTGGGCGTGAGATTCATCTGAACGGACCACGCGAGCGCACGTGAGCCGTCGTTAGTGTCGCCGGTGGCCTCCGCTACCCCCTCCCGGTAGGCTCGGCCGCACGCCGCCACACCGATGATCGTCGATGTGGCGCTGATCCTCGCCGCAGTCCCCCTCGCCGTCCTCGACTACGGCTACGGCCGGTACCAGTCGATGACGGGGCCGACGATACAGACGCCCACGACCGGCGGCGTCTCGGTCATCCTGTCGTCCGCTGCGCTCGCATTGGCTGGTTGGCTCCTCGTGCGGCCGCGAGATCCGATCACATTCGTCCTCCTCATCCCCCTCGTGATCGTCCACATCGCGCAATGGCTCTCGACCGGCGCCCACTATGCGGGCGACCTTGCTGCGCTCACCCTGTCGATGGCCGCAGCGTGCGCTCTCGCCTGAGTCGTGGCCATCGACCGAGCGCGTAAACGCCCCCGAACGACACCCACTGCCGTCACCGCCGCGTCCGGCCCGTCCTGCTCGGACACACAGCAACCGGCGAGCCCGTGTACGGGAGCCAGGCCGCGCCGCCCGCGAGCGCCTCGACGAACACGATGGCGATCCTCGCCCTGTGCTTCGGCGTGCTGGGCGGGGTGCTGGGATCTTCCTCAACTCGCACTGATCCGGCTACACGGTCGATATTCGATCGAAGATGGCTGCATCGAAAACTTGTCAGTCACCCCTCGTACGATGAGGGCATGGATAGTTCATCGACAACCAGCATAAATGACGAGGTGTTCGCGCCTCCTGGTCCCTCCGTGGTCGATCGCCTCGGTTCGATAGAACGCGCGCGCTGTCGCATCGTGTTCGAAGAATACGAGCTCGCGGTCGAACTACTGCGGGAGCGGGTCACCGAACGGATCGCCGCCGGGGTCTCACAGGACAGGTGGGAGATCGGCATCGCAGCGGAGATCGCGCTGGCGCTGCGAATGTCGGTGTCGCGAGCGAAGTCCCTGCTCTCCCTGGCCCGCGAACTGCACACCAATCTTCCGCGCGCCAGGGAGCGGCTCCGTGCGGGAGAGCTGTCCCCCGAAGCTCTTCCCGTGATCGTCCACGGCCTCTCGCACCTGGACGCGGACCTGCGCCGCCAGGCCGACGAGCAACTGTGCGGCGATCCCACCACGCTCGAGGGAGTCGGACGGGGGCAGCTGAAGGACCTCGTGCAGAAGGTCGCGTACGAGCTCGATCAGCAGGCGACCCTCCAACGGCTCGCCGCCGCCGAGAAGGACCGTCGCGTCACCATCCGGCCCTGCCCCGAAGGGATGGCGCGGGTCTCGCTACTGCTACCCGTCGCCCAAGCCGTCGGTGTCTACGCCAGCCTGAAGAAGGCGGCGGATGCCGTGGTCGGCGTCGGCCGGGAGGTCCGCAATCGCGCCCAGCTCATGGCCGACACGGCCTTCGCCCGAATCACCGGTCGCGAGTCCGTGGCCGGCCAACCGGTGATGGTGAATCTGACGGTCCCCGCCGAGGTTCTCCTCGGCGGCCGGCCGGGCACCGCCCACCTCAGCGGCGGCGGCACGATGCCCGCTGAGATCGCGCGCAGGATCATCGGCAGGGCGACGGAAGCCGGCCTCGCCTGGGCGAAGCGGCTCTACGTGACCCCGGAGACCGGCGCCGTCGTCGGCCTCGACTCCCGTGCCCGACGGTTCCCGCAGGGCCTCGCCGATCTGATTGCAGCGAGAGACCAGTACTGCCGCACCCCGTACTGCGACGCGCCCATCGCACACATCGATCACGTCCGTCGTCACGCCGCCGGCGGTGCCACGGAGCTCGATAACGGCCAGGGGCTCTGCGCGGCATGCAATTACGCGAAGGAGGGGCTCGGCTGGCAGAGCCGCGAAGTGCCCGATCCGTCCGGTCGGCACACCGTCGAGACCCGCACCCCGTCCGGTCACGTCCACCGGTCCACCGCCCCGAGGCACGCGGCCTGACCACGAAATTCATCTGATCGAACGACGCGCGCCGGGCGCCCGGCCGACTACGGTCGATCGATGCGACCCACTCTCGCGATAACGGCTGCCCTCGTGCTGATCGCGGGATGCTCGGCGACCCCGCCCGTCCCAAAGAGCGCGCCCGCCACCCCCACCACGACGTCGGCAGCGCCGCCGTTCACGACCGATTCGGCCACGGCGCAGGTCGACGGGATGACTGTCAAGGCCACCATGCCCGACGGTGCCGCTCCCGCCGGCGCGAGACTCACGGTCGGCGCCGCACCCACCGACATCCCGGCGGCGAAGGCACAGGTGGCCGGCGCGAAGACGGTGCGGGTCCGTCTGGGCGATGACGGTGCCCAGCCCTCCGGACCGATGACCCTGACCTTCGACCTCGCCGGCAAGCCCGACCTGGCCGCGAAGTTCAGCGACACCGTGATCTCGCTGGTCGAATCCACCTCCGACGACGGCGCCTCCGACCTGACCCGCGCCTCGTGGGACCCCATGACCCGCACCGTCACCACGACGATCACCCACCTCAGTGACTTCCGCCTCGGCGCGATCGACCTGGGCAAGGTCGCCGACGGACTATCCGCCGCGTACCGCCAGATCCGCGGCGACTCGACATCGCCCTGCCGTGCGAAGAGTGAGCTGAAGATCAAGGAGACCGCCTACACCCTCACGGCGACAACGCCCGGCCCGGTGGCCGGGTGCCTGACGAACGTCGGCGGCGCCGCCGGAATCGACTTCACCAATGCCACCCAGCAGTTCTACGCGGTCACGTCGACCCCCAAGGCCGCGTGGTCGAGCGATATCCGGCCCGACGCTGCGAATCTCGCGGCACGACTGGCGAGCGCGGTGGGCAGTGCGAAGATCTCAGACCTCCTCGCTGGCCGCGGAACCGGCCGGCTCACCTTCACCCCGGGAGTGACTCAGGCGACGGTGCACCTTCGGGCCGACGCCGCCGCGCTCCATGCCGCGACGATCCTCACCGGCCTGGAGATGTTCACGGGCGCACGCGCGGTGGGCGGCGTCGTGAAGGCCGCGCCCGCCATCCTCGAATCCGGGACGAACCTCACCACCCTGTCGACGTGCCTCGGGCATGCCTTGGACTTCGCCGGTGCCAAGCCCGGCACGAAGGTCACACTCGACGAGTTCCGCCGGGCCATGTCAACGTCGGGCGGATGTGCGTCCGCAGCCGTCGAGGCCGGTGCGAAGAACTCGATCATCAAGCAGGCGTACAGCACTCTCGGTGTGGTCTTCGCGCTCACCGGCGACCTACCCAGCCAGCTCGCCGCCGGCGTGACCGGCGCGATCGGCGAGGTCGTCGGCGACAACTCGCTCGATTTCGCCCTCACGAGCACCGCGCCGACGACGACGAAGCCCGCCGTAGAGGGACCCACCACGATCGATCGGACCCAGGTCGACACGTGGGCGTACGACAGGACCAGCCCGGACACGTACCGGATCCCGCGCGGCGGCCCCGCCACGGTCTACTTCCAGTGGAAGGCCTTCGCCGGCGACAAGGAGGCCACGGGCGGATGCGAGAGCACCATCACGGTGACCGGCGGCGGCACGACGAAGACGAAGACCACCAGCAACTGCAGTTCCTACAACCCGGGAACCTACTTCGAGCTGCGCAACGCCGGCACGTACACGGCGACCATCTCCATCGCCCAGAAGAACGGGGGCTCGTTCACCGCGACCAAGACCGTCACTCTGGTGCCCTCATGAACCCGCCCGGCTCGGGCGGCAGCCCAACGTGGCGGAGCGTCTCGAACGCGGACGCGAGGTGCTCCTGCCAGTCGCCGGAAGCGCCCGCTTCGTACCAGTTCCGCAGCGCCGCAACGAGAGACCACAGGATCGAGTTCGCGATCACCCGCGACTGAAGCCTGTCGTAGACGCCGCCCTCCTCGATCGAGCTCGCCAGCGTCTCGGTGGCCTCGTCGATCCTCAGGAACGCGGCGGCCCGGACGGACGGGATCGAGAACCACAGACGCGCGCGGATCGCCGCCGTCGCATCCAGCTCCTCCCTCCCCTCCTCTGAGACGTCGAAGACCGCCGTCATCACGGCCTCCCAGGGCGGCACCCCCTGCGCCAGGAGGAAGCCCGCCCCGGCGAGCGACCGCGCGTCGAAGGCGTCGGTGAGGACCAGGCCCTCCTTGGTTCCGAAATACCGGTAGACGGTGCTGGGCGAGACCTCGGCCTCCGCCGCGATCTGCTCGATCGTCACCGCGTCGAAACCGCGCTCGTCGATCATCCGCAGCGCCACCCGCTGGATGTGCACCATCGCGGCCATCTTCTTGCGTTCCCGCAGCGTCGGTTCCGCCAGCTGATCCATGAGCCCTCCTTCCGCTCGCACCGAAGTATGGCAGTGACTCACTCTTCCCATCCATGTCCGAATTAGATACAGTCACTGTCATGAGACAGTCACTATCAGTTTACGCGAAAGGTATCCGCAAGTCGTTCGGCCGGGCCGTCGCCCTCGACGGGCTCGACCTGACGGTCCGCGAGGGCGAGGTGCACGGTTTCCTCGGTCCGAACGGCGCGGGGAAGTCGACCACGATCCGCGGGTTGCTCGGCCAGCTGCGGCTCGACGGTGGCGAGGCGGAGGTCTTCGGCCTCGACCCGCGCACCGACGCGGCGGCGGTCCACGACCGGCTCGCGTACGTGCCGGGAGACGTCTCGCTCTGGCCGGGCCTCAGCGGCGGCGAGTGCATCGACGTGCTCGGCGGCCTCCAGGGCCACCTCGACCCGCGCCGCCGCGACGACCTGATCGAACGCTTCGAGCTCGACCCCACCAAGCGCGCCCGCACCTACTCGAAGGGCAACCGGCAGAAGGTGGCACTCGTCGCGGCGCTGGCCTGCGACGCGGACCTCTACGTCCTCGACGAGCCCACGTCCGGCCTCGACCCGCTCATGGAGGCGCGGTTCCAGGACGCGGTCCGTGAGCGCAACGCCGAGGGCCGCACGGTGCTGCTCAGCAGCCACATCCTCGACGAGGTCGACGCCCTCTGCCATCGCGTCACCATCGTCCGCGCCGGCACGACGGTGTCCACGGGCACGCTCGCCGAGCTGCGCTCCGGTACGCGGACCACCGTCGAAGCGGTCACGCGCGACACCCTCCCGGGCCTCGCCGACCTCCCCGGCGTCGCCGACCTCTCCGAGACGCTCACGACCGCCGGCGTCCGCACGACGCTCACGGCCTCGCACGACGGCTTCGCCAAGGTCGTCGCGACGGTGGCCTCCGCCGACCCGTCCGAGCTGTCCGTGCACCCGCCCAGCCTGGAGCAGCTGTTCCTCGCGCACTACGGAGAAGAACGATGAGCGGCGTCGGCGCCCTCACGCGACTACGGTTCCGCACCGGCCGGTTCGGGCTGATCGGCGCTCCCGCGGCCATCGGCGCCCTGGTCGCGGTCACGGCCGCGAGCATCACGAGCCTCTACTCGGACCCTGCGGACCGGGCCGGCTACGCCACCTCGATCGGCGACTCCGCCTCCGGCGCCGCGCTCAACGGCCGCGGCTACGACCTGGACACGATCGGCGGGATCGCGGCGCTCGAGGTAGGGCTCACGGGCCAGATCCTCATCGCGGTCTGCGGCATCGCGCTCGCGATCCGGCACACCCGCCGCGAGGAGGAGGGCGGCCTCACCGAGCTCATCACCGCCACCCGGATCGCGCCCCTGGCGCCGCTGTTCTCGGCCTGCGTCGCGGTGGGCGGGGCCTGCCTGGCCTCCGGACTGCTCGCCGGCGCGGCCATGGCGTCGGCCGGCGGGGCCGCGGGCGGCGCCTGGTACGGCGCGGGGGTCGCGCTCCTCATGGCGGTCTTCGCGGGAGTCGGGCTGCTCGCGGGGCAGCTCGCGCAGTCGGCCCGCACGGCGTGGTCGATCTCGCTGGCCGTGCTGCTGGCGGCGTTCCTCACCCGCGCGGTGGTCGACGGCCGGCATCTGGCCGCCGTGTGGCTGAGCCCGCTGGGCTGGCCGGCGGAGATCCGCCCGTTCGACGGTACGCCCCACCTCCTCCCGCTCCTCGGCCTCGCCGTCCTCGCCTCCGCGCTGACCGCCGCAGCGGTGACGGTGGCGCACCGTCGGGACCTGGGAGCCGGGGTGGTCGCGCCCCGGCCCGGCCCGGCCCGGGCGAACGCGCGGCTGCCGCACCCGGCCGGCCTCGCGGCCCGGCTCGTGCGCGGCACGGCCCTCGGATGGGTGCTGCTCGCGGCACTCCTCGCCGCGGTGTTCGGGGTGCTGTCCACCGAGGTCACCGAACTGGTCGAGGCGAACCCGATGCTGCTCGAGGTGATGGGTGTGACCCGCGCGACGGACCTCGTCGGCAGCATCGCGACCCTGCTCGTGGCGCTGTGCGCCGCGGCAGCGGGCCTGCAGGTGCTCGGCCGGTTCGCGCAGGAGGAGTCGGCGGGTCGCCTCGGGCTGGTGGCATCCACCCGGGTCGGCGCGCGCACGTGGTGGCTCATCTGGGCGGGCGCCGCCCTGCTCGTCGCGGCGACGGTGCTCCTGGCCGGCTGCGCGGCGCTCGGCCTGTCCACCGCCGCGGCGACCGGCTCGAGCGCCGACATCGGCGTCTCGCTCGGCGCGGGCATCGGCTACCTGGTCCCGGTCGGATTCATCGTCGCGGCGGGGCTGCTGGCCCGGGTCGCGACGGCGCGCCCGCTCGCGGTCGGCTGGCTGGTGGTCGCGTGGGCCGCGGTGGTGGGGGTGCTCGCGGAGACGCTGCGCCTGCCCGGCTGGGCCCGCGACCTGTCGCCGCTGCACGCGGTCGGCACGCTGCCGATCGACACGGCGAGCGTCCCGGCCACCGTCGTGCTGGCCGGCGCGACGGCGCTCCTCGCGGGTGCCGCAGGCGCGCTCGCGCAACGGCGCGACATCGCCGCGGGCTGATGACGCAACAGGCCCCGGGGGCGTGAACATCACGCGCTCCCGGGGCCTGCCGTCATTCCAGGTGGGCGACCGCCGTCAGGCGGCGGCCACCTCCTCAGTCCTGAAATTCACCATTTCCTGGACCACCTCCTTTCCGTTGACGTCCTCGACGCTACGCCCGCGCGGCACCGTCGGCAACGGAATTAATCGGAGGGTGAACACACAGGTCAGGAGGCATTCCCTCCGTACCAGTCGGCCACCTGCTTCGACGACGCCCAGCGCGAGTAGGTGGGTCCCTGCGGCCACCCGTCGGGCACGTCCTGCCACTGCTCCTGCCTGCCGTAGGGCAGCACGTCGAGCAGCGCGAAGGTGTACGAGAGCTGCTCGGCGCCGCGGGCGGTGGTGTGCCACTGGCGGTAGACGGTGTCCCCGTCGCGGACGAAGGTGTTGTAGGCGAAACCCTCCCCCGGGCCGGCGCCCATATCGGCGCCGAAGCTCGATCCGGCACTGGAGTACCAGGTCATCGTGTTCCCGACGCGCTTCTTGTAGGCGAGCACCTCATCCATCGGGCCGTTGGTGATCACGACCATCCGGGCGTCCCAGTTCTCGAGGAAGTCGAGCCGGGACAGGTGCGCGGTACTGCCGGTGCAGCCGGGGCACTGCCACTCGTTGCCGTCGGTCCACATGTGGTGGTACGTGATGAGCTGGCTCTTGCCGTCGAAGACATCGGCGAGGGTCACCTCGGAGCCGTCCTCGGCGGTCAGCCGGTACTCGGGCAGCCGCACCGCGGGCAGCCGGCGGCGCTGGGCGGCGATCGCGTCCAGCTCGCGCGTGGCGGCCTTCTCACGGGCGCGCAGTTCGTCGATCTGCTGCTGCCAGGTCTCGCTGTCGACGACGGTCGGAATAGCGGTCATGATGTCTTCCTCTCCAGGGGTGGACTGTTTCGGCGGTCAGGGCCGGAAGCGGGTCTGCGCGAAGTGCTCTCCGCGGGCGAAGGCCAGGATCTTCGTCGGGCGGACACCGAAGACGGGCAGAGACTCCTCATCGGGGTTCGGGGCCCGCCCCTCCACGTGGTGCCGGAAGCCCTCGTCGTCGACGTCGTAGGGCCAGTCCAGTCGGGTCCGCCACATCCGGGCGAGGATCTCGAGCGTGGCACGGTCCGCGCACCGCTCGACCCGCCCCTCGACGGTGACGTCCAGCCCCGTCCGGTAGGCGTTGTTCCCCGTCGTGAGGACGCAGCGCGGATCGCGCACCAGGTTCCGCGTCTTCTGCTCCGCCCACCCCGTCACGAAGTACAGGCGGTCCTCGAGCCACATGGCCGGCAACGGGCACACGTGCGGGCTGCCGTCGCCGCGGACCGTGCTGAGCCAGAACATCTCGGCGCCGTCGAGCACCGCCACGACGTCGGCCCACGACGTGGCGACGGCGCCCGGGCTGCTGAACCCCGGATGCAGGACGGGTTCGGGCGTCGTACTCGTGGTCATGGCGACTCCTCTGCGATGTTCACGCCGTACACATCTGTTATGTTCACACCGTACACTTGACGAGCAGGAGGCACAAGGCCATGGCGTACCACCACGGCGACCTCGCACAGGCGCTCGTCGAGGCGGGACTGGAGGTCACGCGCAGCGGCGGACCCGCCGCGCTGACCATCCGCGAAGTGACCCGGCGGGTGGGGGTCAGCCCGAACGCGGCCTACCGCCACTTCCCCGACCGCCTCGCGCTGCTGCGCGCCGTGAGCACGGCGATCGAACAGCGCATGGCCGATGCCATGCCCGTCCACCCCGACCAGGGCCCGGTCGAGCGCCTGCGGGCTGTGGGCCTCGGCTACATCGCCTTCGCCCTGGCCGAGCCCGGCTGGTTCTCCGTCTGCTTCTTCGGCGACGAGGCGCCGGATCCGGAGTCCCTGAGCGGGATCCCGCCGTACATCGCGCTGTCGGAGGCACTGGACCTCATGGTGCACGCGGGCCTGCTCCGGCCCGAGGCCCGGCGGTCCGCCACCTGGTCCTGCTGGTCGATGGTCCACGGCTTCGCCGAGATGGCGCTGCGCGGCCCCCTGCACCACCTACCGGGGGATCAGCAGTGGCCGCTCGCCGAGGCGGCCGTCGAGGCCGCGATCCGGGGCGTCACCGCCCGAGCGCCTCAGAACCCGACATCGTGAACCGGCACGCCGTCCGGCGGGTCCGCATGCCCCGCGACGACGACGGTGCGGCCGGGGAACAGCCCGGCGGGGTCCAGGATCTCGGCGAGGAGGCGGCGCGCGTCGGCGTCGTCGAGGTGCTCGGTCGGCTCGTCCAGCAGGACGACGGTGGCGGGGCTGAGCAGCGCCCGTGCCAGCAACAACCGGCGGCGCTGTCCACCCGATAACGAATCGGCGCCGTCGTCCAGCGCGGTGTCCACACCGTCCGGGAGGCCCTCGACCCACTCCCCCAGCCCGACCCGGCGCAGGGCCGCGACGATCTCGGCGTCGGTCGCGTCGCCGCGGGCCACGCGGGCGTTCTCCGCCACCGTCGTCGCGAAGACGTGTGCCGCCTCGCCGAAGAAGGCCACGGACGCGGGGAGAGCCGCGCATTCTCGCGCGGGAACGCCGTCGACCAGCACCTCCCCGCCGCGATCGTCGAGCCCCGCGAGGGCGAGCAGGAGCGTCGTCTTGCCCGCCCCGGAGGGGCCACGCACCGCGAGCCGGTCGCCGGGCTCGAGCGTCAGCGGACCCAGCCGCAGCGTCGGGTGCGGGGGCACCGGCACACTCCCGGAGGGCACCGCGGGGAGCGTGAGCAAGGGCGCGATCCGGCCGGCGGCGTCGGCGGAGCGCACGTACTGCCGCGCCGCATCCGGCAGCGCGGAAACGGCCTCGAAGGCGCTGAGCGGCAGGAGGACCAGGATGCCCAGCGTGGTCGCGGCGGCCGAGTCCACCCGCGCGATCGCGACGAGCAGCGCGGCGATCACCGCCATCCCGACGGCGAGCGGGATCGCCGCGTCCGCGAGCGCGCCCGTGCGAGCGGCCCGGTCGACGGCGGACCGCCGGGCGTCCTCGGCGCGGGCCGCGCGGGCCCGCACCGCGTCGAGCCGCCCCGCGACCGCGAGCTCCCCGGCGTGGTCGAGCACCGCCGAGGCCGCGGCGCCGAAGGCCTCGCTCCCGGCGGCCTCCGCAGCGGCGCGGTCGCGGGTCGCGCGCGCGGTCAGCCAGGGCACGGCCACCCCGGCGACCAGCAGGCAGACGCCGAGCACGACACCCGCGCGCGGGTCGAGGAACCACATCCAGCCGGTGGCGGCGACCGAGATCGTCACTGCGACCGCGGCGGGGATCACCGTGCGCACCACGGCATCGCCGACCGCATCGACATCGGAGCCGGTGCGGGCCAGGAGTTCTCCGTCGGAGAGGCGAACCGATTCCGCGGGCGCGGCAGCGGCGAGCCGCAGGTACAGCGCGGCCCGCAGCTCCGTGAGTCCGCGCAGCGCGACCCGGTGCGAGGCGAGCCGCTCGACGTACCGCATCAGCCCGCGGGTGATGCCGAGCCCGCGCACCGACGTCACCGCCAGCGACAGCGCGAGCACCGGCGGCATCGTCCACGCCTTGGTGATGAGCCAGGCCGAGAGCCCCGCCAGCGCGAGGGCACTGCCGGCGGTCAGCACGCCCGCGCCGACGGCGCCGAGCACGGCGAGCGGCCGGGTCCGCATGGCCCGCAGGCAGATCAGCAGGTCACTCATGCGCCACCGCCAGCACCTCGTCGGCGGCGGCGAGCACCAGTGGATCGTGCGCGGCCACCACGACGATGGCCCCGGCGTCCGCGCGGGCCCGGAGCACGGCGAGCACCCGCGCGGCCAGATCCTCGTCGAGGTGCGCCGTCGGCTCGTCGAAGAGCAACACCGCGCGACCGAGCGCAAGGGTGCGGGCCAGTGCGAGCCGCTGTCGCTGCCCGGCGGAGAGCCCGGTCCCGCCGGTGCCCACCGGCCGCCCCCAGCCGCGCTCGGCGACCACCTCGTCGAGGCCCGTGGCGGCGAGCACGTCCGGCACGGAATCCGGTGCGGGAGCGCCCAGCAGGGTGAAGTTGTGTTCCAGGGTGCCGGGTTCGAGGTAGGGGTGCTGGGGGCACCACGCCACGTGCGCCCACCAGTCCGGACCGCCGGCGAGCGGCGCACCGTCGATGCGCACCTCCCCCGCATCCGGCACCGCGAGCCCCGCGAGGACCGTCAGCAGGGTCGACTTGCCGGAGCCGTTCGGACCGGTGAGCACGGTGAGCCGTCCGGGGGCGAAGGTCCCGTCGAAGCCCGACGGTGCCGCTCCGTCCCGCCCCTCGACGGTGACGCCCCGCGCGACGAGCACGCCGGGGTGCGCGGTGCCGCGGGGCGGTGCCGGACCGGGCGCGTCGAGCAGCGCGAAGACCCGGCCGGTGGCCTCGATCCCCTGCTCGGCGGCGTGGAAGCCCGCACCGACCGCGCGCAGCGGCCGGTACACCTCCGGGGCCAGGATCAACGCGAAAACACCCGCGAACAGAGTCATCTCGCCGTAGACCAGCCGTAGGCCGATGCTCACCGCGACGAGCGCGACGCACAGGGTGGCGAGCAGTTCCAGGGCGAAGGAGGAGAGGAAGGCGATCCGCAGCGCGCCCATGGTCTCGGTCTCGTTGCGCGCCCCGAGCTCCCGCACCGTGCGCTCGGGTCCGCGCTCGCGGCCCAGGGCCCGCAGGGTCGGCAGGCCGGCGACCAGGTCGAGCAGCCGCGCGGAGAGCTGCGCCATCGCCGCCAGGCGGCGACGGGTCCGGTCCCGGGTGAGCAGGCCGATCAGAATCATGAAGATCGGCAGCAGCGGCAGCGTGCCGAGCGCGATCGCCCCGGAGACCCAGTCCGCGAGGAACATCGCGAGGATCAGGACGGGCGTCGCGATCGCGCTCAGCGCCAGCGCGGGGACGTAGCCGGTGAGGTAGGGCGGCAGGTCGTCGAGACCGCGGGTGAGCGCGGTGCGCAGTTCCTCGCGGTCGACGGGGGTCCGTCCCGGCCCGACGGCGTCGAGTGCGGCGGCGCGCAGTTCGGAGACCACGCGATCCGCGGCGCGGCGCTCGATCCGGGATCGCAGATGGCTCACCGCGACCCGCACCGCGACCGCGCCCACAGCCAGGGCGACGGGGCCCGCCACGGCGGCGTTCCCGGCGACGAGGCGGGAGAGCGCCGCCGCGAGCGCGTACGCCAGCGCGATCACCGCGCCGGTCTCCAGAACGCCGCAGGCGATGACAGTCGCCATCAATCCGCGCGAGCTGCGCGCGTACCGCAGCAGCCGTGGATCGACCGGTGCCCGGGTGTCAGGCACGGGGCGTGAGGCCGATCGACGGTGGGATCTGGGCGACGGAGATCCGCTTGCGGAAGACCCAGTAGGTCCACGCCTGGTAGATCATCACCAAGGGCAGCAGAACGACGGTGCACCAGGACATCACGACCAGCGTGTAGTGCGAGGAAGCCGCGGCCTCGATGGTGATCGAGCGGGACGGATCGGTCGCATTGAGCACGTTGGGGAACAGCGATCCGAAGAGCAGCGCGCTCACGCCGATCACCGTCAGCGACGTGGCGAAGAAGGCGGCGAGCTCGCGCCCGGCTCGGATCAGCGGGCCCGCGGCGAGCAGCCCGGCGGCGGCCAGGGCGACCATCGCCCAGGTCCACGCCTTACCGTGGCCGAGCTGCGTCCAGACCGCGAAGACCGCGCCGATCACGGTGACGGGCAACCACATCCGCACGGCGAGGCGCCGGGCGTCGACCCGGACGTCACCGTCGGACTTGAGCGCCACGAAGATCGTGCCGTGCAGCAGGAACAGGCCCAGGGTCGCGATCCCGCCGAGCAGCCCGTAGGGGTTGAGCAGATCCCAGACCTCGCTGGTCATGCCGCCGCGCTCGTCGAGGTCGACGCCGTGCACGACGTTCGCGAAGAGCAGGCCCCACGCGAACGCGGGGATCCAGGAGCCGAGACCGATCCCGACATCGGCCCAGCCGCGCCACCGCGGTTCGTCGATCTTGCCGCGCCACTCGATCGCACACACGCGGGTGATCAGGCCCACGAGGATCGCGAGCAGGACGAGGTAGAAGCCGGAGAAGACCTCGGCGTACCAGACGGGGAAGGCCGCGAACATCGCAGCGCCGGCGGTGATCAGCCACACCTCGTTGCCGTCCCAGACGGGGCCGATGGTGTTCAGCAGGACGCGGCGCCGCTCCTCCGCGTCGGCGTGGGACCGCTTGCGCCCCAGGATCGGCATGAGCATGCCGACACCGAAGTCGAAGCCCTCCAGCACGAAGTAGCCGGTGAACAGGAAGCCGATGGCGAGGAACCAGTAGTCGGGGAGCGTCATGGCGGCCTCCTAGTACGCGAAGGAGAGGTGGTCCGACGGTGCCTTCCGGCCCTGCTCCGCGCCCTCGGGGGCGTCGCCGGGCGGATCGTCGTCGTGCGGCGGGTCGAGCGGGCTGTGCAGGTTCGGCCCCTTGATCACGTACCGCCGGAGCAGGAAGAACCACAGCAGGTAGAGCACGCCGTAGACCGCTGCGAAGGTCACGATGGAGAAGGCCATCATCGTGGCCGAGTGGCCGGAGACGGCCTGGCCGACGGTGAGCCGGATCGTCGGGTCGCCGTTCGGGTTCGGCGCCACCACCCACGGCTGGCGGCCCATCTCCGTGAACACCCAGCCGGAGGTGTTCGCCAGGAAGGGCGTGGGCAGCGCGATGAGACAGATCCTGCTGAACCACTTCTGATTCGGGACGCGACCGCGGCGAGTGACCCACAGGCCGGCCAGCGCCAGCACGCCCGAGCCGACGGACCAGCCCATCATGGCGCGGAAGGCCCAGTAGGAGACGAAGAGGTTGGGGCGGTAGTCGCCGGGACCGAACTTCTCGACGGCCTCGGCCTGCAGCTCGGTGACGCCCTTGAGCGTGGAGTTGAAGTCGCCGTTGGCGAGGAAGGAGGTCAGGTACGGCACTTCGAGGACGTGCGTCACCGATTCGCAGTTGTTGTGCGTACCGATGGTGAGCAACGAGAAGCTGGCCCCGGTCTCGGTGTGGCAGAGCGATTCCGCCGAGGCCATTTTCATCGGCTGCTGCTCGAACATGAGCTTGGCCTGGGCGTCGCCGGTGATGCCGAGGCCCACCGCCGAGGCGATCATGACCCCGAGCCCGAACCGGGTCACGGGGCGCATCGACTGCGCCAGCTCGATCGCGTCCGCCTCGCCCTTGCGCATGCCGCGCACCATCCACCAGCCGCCGATCGCGGCGACGAAGGTACCGGCGGTGAGCCAGGCGCCGAAGACGGTGTGCGGGAACGCGGCCAGGGTGGTCGAGTTGGTGAGCACCTCCCAGATGCTCGTGAGCTCCGCCCGGTTCTTCTCCGGGTTGAAGGTGGCGCCCACGGGGTGCTGCATCCACGAGTTCGCGGCGATGATGAAGTACGCGGAGGCGTTGACGCCGAGCGCGACCAGCCAGATACAGCCCAGGTGAACGACTCTGGGAAGCCTCGTCCAGCCGAAGATCCACAGGCCGAGGAAGGTCGACTCCATGAAGAAGGCGACGAGGCCCTCGAGCGCGAGCGGAGCGCCGAAGACGTCGCCGACGAACTTGCTGTACTCGCTCCAGGCCATGCCGAACTGGAACTCCTGCACGATGCCGGTGGCGACGCCGAGCGCGAAGTTGATGAGGAAGAGCTTGCCGAAGAAGTTGGTGGCCTTGAGCCACGCCGCCTTCCCGGTGATCAGCCAGATGGTCTGCATCGTGGCGACCATCGGCGCCAGGCCGATCGTCAGCGGGACCAGGATGAAATGCATCACCGTGGTCATGCCGAACTGCCACCGAGCTATGTCCAACGCGGTCATGCGTGCTCCCTGGGCCGAGGGGGTCGGCCCGGTCTCCCTGCCGACGTGGTACCACCTTAAGCGATATCTACTACTGATGGTAGTAGATATCGTTCTCCGATCCCACGTGGTGAGACAGGCATCACGGCGTGTTCTGGATCCCCACGTCGATGAGCTCGCGCACCGTCGAATCCATCGGCGCGTCGGGCAGGGGGCGGCCGTCGAGCGTGTGGACCCGCGCGCACAGCGTGATCGACGAGACCAGCCACACCCCGTCGTTCATCACGAGGTCCACGGGGAAGAGCGGCTCGACGGCGGTCGCCACGCCCTTGTCCTCGGCCGCGTCGAACAGCGCCCGCACCGTCGTGCCCGGCAGGATGCCCTGCTCCGGGGGCGGGGTGACCAGCGTGCGGCCGCGCGCGATCACGACGGTGGCGCGCGGCGCCTCGAGGACGCGGCCCTCGCTGGAGGTGAAGATCACGTCGTCGGCGCCGCGCTCGGCGGCGTACCGGGCGGCGGCCATGTTCACCGCGTAAGAGAGCGTCTTCGCGCCGAGGAGGAGCCACGGCGCGTCCGCGCCCAGCACCGTCGAGTAGCCGCGATTGAGCGTGAGGGCCGAGACGCCCTCGGCCCGCGCCCGCAGCGCCCGCTCGGGCACGGGTCCGACGCTCACGTACGCCGTGGGCGCGCCCGGGTCGGACTCCCGGCCCCGCGTGTAGACCAGGCGCAGGGCGCCCTCATCGCCGCCCGCCTCCTCGCCGTAGAGCATCGCAGCCCGCTGCATCGCCGCCCACCACGCGCCGTCGTTGGGCGCTGGCAGGCCGAGCGCGGCGGCCGAGCGGGCCAGACGGTCGAGATGCGCCCGCCCCTTCAGCGGCACGCCGTCGCGCACCAGCACCGTCTCGAAACAGCCGTCGCCGCGGACCGCGCCGAGGTCGTCCGCATAGAGCAGGGGCGCGTCGGAGGCGCGCACGGAACCGTCCAGGGTCACCACCACGGAAGCCATGGCGGCAACACTATTCGACGCCCCGGAGCTCCGCGCGGGCACCGCGCGTAGGCTGGGGTCGTGGCGATCGACGTTCATTCCGCGTCCGGCATCATGAACCCCGAGGGCACTCCCGACGCCGGCGTGATCTGGCATTTCGGGGATCCGTTCGGCGAGCAGCGGGCCGCGGAGCGCGGCGCCGCCGTCATCGACCGCTCGCATCGCCGCGTGATCACGCTCACCGGCCCCGAGCGCCTGTCCTGGCTGCACTCCATCACCAGCCAGCACCTCACCCACCTCCCCGACCGCACCGCCACGCAGAACCTCAATCTCGACGGCAGCGGCCGGGTGCTGGACCACTTCCACCTGATCGACGTGGACGGCACCACCTATCTCGACACCGAGCCCGCCGCGCTCGCCCCGGCGGAGGCGCCCCTCAGCCCGGACCTCGCGACCTATCTGCAGCGCATGGTCTTCCGGTCCGACGTGCAGGTTCAGGCGCGACCGGACCTGGCCGTGCTCACCGTCGTCGGGCCCGAGGCGGAGTCGGTCGCCGCGAAGGTCGACGGGGTGCGCCGCACCGAGGACGGCGAGGTGAACCTCATCGTGCCGCGCGAGGAGCTCCGCGCGACCTTCGACGCTCTCGTCGGGGCCGGGGCGCGCCCGGCGGGCACCTGGACGTACGAGGCCCGACGGGTCGCCGCAGCCCGCGCCCGGCAGGGCGTCGACACGGACGTCAAGACGATCCCGCACGAGGTGGACTGGATCGCCACGGCCGTGCACCTCGACAAGGGCTGCTACCGCGGACAGGAGACCGTCGCCCGGGTGCAGAACCTGGGCCGCCCCCCGCGCCGGCTCGTGCTCCTGCACCTCGACGGTTCCGCCGATGCACGCCCCGCGACGGGCGACCCCGTGACGCTGGACGGGCGCACCGTCGGGCGGCTCGGCACCGTCGTCGAGCACGCCGACTACGGCCCCATCGCCCTGGCGCTGATCAAGCGCTCGGTTCCCGACGATGCCGAGCTCGACGCCGGCGGCGCCGCCGCGGCGATCGACACCGAGGTCACCCCGTCGCGCGACGCGGGCGAACAGGCCGGACGGTCCGCCGTCGACCGCCTGCGCGGCCGGTGACGGCCGCGACCTCGCAGGTCCTCGCCGTCTGCGTCGTGGCGGGCGAGCGCAGTCTGGACCCGCGCAAGCCCGCCCAGCGGACGGCCATCGACAAGCGCCCGGCCGACGGCCCCGTCGAGGTGGGTCCCCTCGGCCTCGTGACGGACCACGTCTGCGACACCCGCCACCACGGCGGTGCCGAGCAGGCGGTCTACGCCTACTCCGAGCACGAGGCGCGCCGATGGGCGGCCGATCTCGGCCGCGACCTCCCCGCCGGCTGGTTCGGCGAGAACCTGCGGCTCGACGGCGACACCACCGACCTCGTCGTCGGCGCACGGCTGCGTGTGGGCGCGACGCTCGAACTCGAGGTGACCATCCCCCGCACCCCGTGCCGCACCTTCGCGCTGTGGGCCGGCGAGGAGCACTGGGTGAAGCGGTTCACCGAGCGGGGCGACAGCGGGGCGTACTTCCGCGTGCTCACCCCCGGCCCCGTCGCCGCCGGCGACGCGGTGACCGTCGTGCACGCCCCCGCGCACGGCGCGACCGTCCGGGACCTCTTCGCCGCGACGCGGCCGGACCGCCTGCGCGCCCTCCTCGACGCCCCTGACCTGCCCCCTAAGGTCCACCGGGACGCTGCGCGCGCCCTGCAACGCGCCGTCTGACACCCGGGCGGCAGCACCATCGACGGGAGCACGCTAAACTGGTCGTCAGGAAGAATTTTGTAAACGGAGAAAGGGGCCGCCACCCGCCGGGCAATCCGGTAGTTGGCCGCCCCTTCATTGCGCAAGGGGGTCCCCCATGGGCCGCGGCCGGGCAAAGGCGAAGCAGACCAAGGTTGCACGCGAGCTGAAGTACAGCACGCCGAGCACTGACCTGAAAAGGCTGCAGGACGAGCTGGCGGGTGGCGGGAACGACGAGGCCGATGCTCTCGCCTCGCACCCCGAATGGAGCGATATCGCGGGTGACCCGTACCGCGAGGACGAGTGGCGCCGCGCCTGACGCGCTGCGCCTGCTCCGTTTCACACCCCGCCGAGAGGCACCGTGACCACCGGTCACGGTGCCGACGGCGTTCCTAGAACTTCGGGTGTGAACCGCTCAGCACTGCGCCGGCGGAGGCACCGTCGGACTTCTTGATCGCACCCAGCACCCAGCTGTCGATGTGGCGTGCGGTGAGCACGGCGAGAGCGCGGTCCACGTCCTCGGGCGCGACGATCGCCACCATGCCGACACCCATGTTGAAGGTCTTCTCCATCTCGGCCTGCTCCACCCGGCCGCGCTGGGCGATCAGGGCGAAGACGGCCGACGGGCTCCACGTGTTGCGATCGAGCTCAGCGACGAGACCCTCGGGGATCACGCGGGCCAGGTTGGCGGCGAGCCCGCCACCGGTCACGTGGCAGAACGTGCGCACCTGCGTCTCCTGAGCCAGCCGCAGGCAGTCGAGGGCGTAGATGGCGGTGGGCTCGAGCAGCTCCTCGCCCAGGGTGCGGCCGAACTCCTCGACGTAGCCGCCGAGGTCCATGTGGCCCCAGTCGAGCAGGACCTTGCGGGCGAGGCTGTAGCCGTTGCTGTGCAGGCCCGAGCTCTTCATGGCGATCACCACGTCGCCGGCGCGCACGTTGTCCGGGCCGAGCACCTCGTCGGCCTCGACCACGCCGACGCCGGTCGCGGACAGGTCGTACTCCCCCTCGGCCATGAGGCCCGGGTGCTCGGCGGTCTCGCCGCCGAGCAGGGCGCAGCCGGCGCGGACACAGCCCTCGGCGATGCCGCCGACCAGCTCGGCGACGGTCTCGGGGACCACCTTGCCGACGGCGATGTAGTCCTGCAGGAAGAGCGGCTCGGCGCCGGTCACGACCAGATCGTCGACGACCATGGCGACCAGGTCGATGCCCACGGTGTCGTGCTTGCCCAGGGCCTGCGCCACGGCGATCTTGGTGCCGACGCCGTCGGTCGACGCGGCGAGCACGGGCTCGCGGTACTTCTTCAGCGCGAACAGGCCCGCGAAGCCGCCGAGGCCGCCGAGGACCTCGGGCCGCGTGGCGCGCTTGGCGTGCGGCTTGAACAGCTCGACGGCCCGGTCACCCGCCTCGATGTCGACTCCTGCTGCGGCGTACGAGGCACCCTGCGGCGGGTGGGTGTTGGAATCCGTCACGGATCCATAGGCTACCGGACCGGACGCCGCGGGGCGTCCGGCGGAGTGCGGACCGCTGTCAGGAACGACGGGGCGGGACCCCGCTCACGGACGACGGAGCGCCGAGGCGTTGTCGTTCTCGGCCTGCAGCGGGTCACCCGTACTGCGACCCGCCTTGAGCATGTTCTCCAGGACGGCCTTGCCCATCGACGTGGACTCGGGCAGCGGGATCGGGTAGACGCCGTCGAAGCAGGCACGGCACATCGAATCGCCGGCGTGCTCGGTGGCGGCGGTCATCTCCTCCAGCGAGATGTAGCCCAGCGAATCGGCGCCGATCGCGGCGCGCACCGACTCCACCATGGCCTCCATCGAGTCGGCCCCGCCGCCGTTGGCGATCAGCTCGGCCGGCGAGGCGAAGTCGATGCCGTAGAAGCACGGCCACTTCACCGGCGACGACGCGATCCGCACGTGGATCTCGGCGGCACCCGCCTCACGCAGCATCCGGATCAGGGCGCGCTGGGTGTTACCGCGGACGATCGAGTCGTCGACCACGACGAGCCGCTTACCGCGGATCACCTCACGCAGCGGGTTGAGCTTGAGCCGGATGCCGAGCTGGCGGATGGTCTGGCTGGGCTGGATGAAGGTGCGGCCCACATAGGCGTTCTTCATCAGGCCCTGGCCGTAGGGGATGCCCGATTCCTGGGCGTAGCCGACGGCCGCGGGGGTGCCGGACTCGGGCACCGGGATCACCAGGTCGCCCGCGGCCGGGTGCTCCCGGGCCAGGCGGCGGCCGATGTCGACCCGGGTCGAGTGCACGGACCGGCCGTGGATCACCGAGTCGGGGCGGGCCAGGTAGACGTACTCGAAGATGCAGGTCTTCGGGGTGGCCGCGGCGAACCGCGTCGAGCGGACGCCGTCCTCGTCGATCGCAAGCAGCTCGCCCGGCTCGATGTCGCGGACGAAGGACGCGCCGACGATGTCGAAGGCGGCGGTCTCGGAGGCGACGACCCAGCCGCGGTCCAGGCGGCCCAGCGACAGCGGGCGCACCCCGTGCGGGTCGCGCGCGGCGTACAGCGTGTGCTCGTCCATGAAGGTGAGGCAGAAGGCGCCCTTCACCGTGGGCAGGAGCTCCATCGCCGCCTGCTCGAGCGTGCGGTCCGCGGCGGCGTGCGCGAGGAGGGCGGTGAGCACGTCGGAGTCGGACGTCGCCGCGGCGCCGGAGCGCCCACCCGCGACCCCGAGGTCGGCCGCGCGCGCGGCCAGCTCGGCCGTGTTGACCAGGTTGCCGTTGTGCCCGAGGGCGACGCCGTTGCCCGCGCTGGTGGTGCGGAAGATCGGCTGGCTGTTCTCCCAGGTGGTGGAGCCGGTCGTGGAGTAGCGGCAGTGGCCGATGGCCACATGGCCGGGCATCGAGCTCAGCGTCTGCTCGTCGAAGACCTGGCTGACGAGGCCGAGGTCCTTGAAGACGAGCACCTGCTGGCCGTCTCCCACGGCGATGCCGGCCGCCTCCTGGCCGCGGTGCTGCAGCGCGTACAGGCCGTAGTACGTGAGCTTCGCCACGTCCTCCCCGGTGGCCCAGACGCCGAAGACGCCGCACTCCTCGCGGGGCTCGCGCTCCTGTCCGTCATCGAGCGGACCGTTGGTGGAATCGACGACGGTGAGCGGAAGCTGCTGCACGGCTACTCCTGGGGCTGGCTGGGGCGGGCCTCATTCGATTGTAGGACCGATTCATGGTCGGCAACGAATCGGCGAGTAGGTTTCTTCCCTGGAGGCGGGCGGCCCGACGGGGGCCGGGCCGGGGAGAACAGGGCTATATGACACGGAGACCGCGCACGACGACGGCGGTCGCGATGGCTGCGGCGACGACGGTGCTGCGCGGCACGGTCACCGCGCCGACGGCCGGTTGCACGACCTTCGAGGTCTTCCGGAAGGTGGACTGATGGCGAAGACGATCGATCCGGCGGAGATGCGCGCGTCAGTGCTCGCGGTCTCCGATTGGCTCACCGACGAGGACGCGCCCCCTCCCCCGCGCGCCGCGATCGCCGCCGCGGTCCGGTCGACGGCCCGCACGCTGGCGCAGGACGCCCCCGGCGGGTCGGTGGAGGTGCGGGTGCCGCCCTTCGTCGCCGTCCAGTGCATCGAGGGCCCGCGGCACACCCGCGGGACGCCCCCGAACGTCGTCGAGTGCGCGCCGCGCGTCTGGCTGCGGCTCGCGACCGGCCTGGTCACCGTCGACGAGGCGACGGACGCCGCCGACCTGGCGGCCAGCGGCTCCCGCGCGGGCGAGATCGCCCGCTACCTGCCGATCCTGCGGCTGTAGCGATCTACTTCGCGGTGCGCACCTTGTTCGTGGCCGCGGTGAGCGCCGCCGTGAAACCGGCCCGATCGGCCTGGGCGGTGTTGCTCGCGGTGGTGGCGACCAGGAGCACCGCGTAGCCGCGCACCTGCTCGCCGCCGATGATCTGCTCCTGCACGAAGGGCTCGTCCTTGCCGCTGACGGTGACGGTGCCCGTCGACCGGGTGAATACCGCCCGCGCGCCCCGGGGAGCGCCCGGCAGCGTGATCGGGGTCGACGTCATGTTCATGACGATCCGGCCGGCCGAGCCGGGCTCGTCCAGGTTCATCTCGATCCGGACCTTCTCGCAGCCGGGCTGGATCCGCACCGCGGAGTCCACGGTGCCCGCCGGCGACAGCGCCTCCGAGAGCGCGGACTTCTTGGCCTTGTCGACCGCCACCACGATGGGCACGCCGGCCGCACGGTTGAGCGCGCTCCGGTCGAAGCCCTGCATGCAGTGCGCAGGAGAGACGCGGGCGCCGCTGAGCCCGGTGCCGACGCTCGCGGTGATCTCCGAGAGCTCCTGCGGATTCACCTTCTGCACCTGGTAGCCCGCGGGGAACTCGGCCTGAGTGAGGAGCAGCTGCGCCGCCGGCGTCACCGGCTTGGCGGGTGCGGCGCCGGCGATTCCCGTCGGCACCGCGAGGGCGGAGGCGGCCACGAGGGCCAGGGCGGAACGACGGGCGGCGCGCATGGGGGCATCCTCCGAATCGGTGCGGGTTCGACGAGTGTCGAGGATAGTTCATCGCCGGTGCTGGACGACGAATACCCGGCAATGCCGTCCTCGGCGCGCTGCGCACACCCCTCGATGACTGAATCGGCCGCGCACGACACACCGCGTCTGCCAAGCTGCGAACCATGGGTGCCGATGTCGATGCCAGGGTGTTCACTCGCGAGGACCGCATGCGGTTCCGCCGCCAGGTCCAGCGCGGAACGGACGCCATCGCCCGCATGCTGGCCGAGGGGCTGTTCACGGACGACGGTGCCCCGCCGGAGCCGCTGCTCGGCATGGAGGTCGAGCTCAATCTCGTCGACGACGAGATGGAGCCGGCCATGGCCAACGCGGAGGCGCTGGAGGCGATCGCCGATCCGGACTTCCAGACCGAGCTGGGCCAGTTCAACATCGAGATCAACGTGGCGCCGCGGCCCTTCGTCGATCAGAGCACCGAGAACCTCGAGGACTCGCTGCGGGCATCGTTGAACCGGGCCGACGAGCGGGCGCGGGCGGCGGGCTCGAATCTCGTGATGATCGGCATGCTCCCGACGCTCGAGGAGGAGCACTTCGGCGAGCAGTGGTTCTCCGCGAATCCGCGCTACGACCTGCTCAACGAGCAGGTCTTCGCTGCCCGCGGCGAGGACATCGAGATCGACATCGAGGGCGCGCCGCTGCCCGGCGCCGTGGTGGGCGAGCGGCTGGACATCACCTCCGACACCATCCTGCCGGAGGCCGCCTGCACGTCGCTGCAGCTGCACCTGCGGGTGGCACCGGAGGACTTCGCGGCGCACTGGAACGCGGCGCAGGCCATCGCGGGGGTGCAGGTCGCGATCGCCGCGAACTCCCCCTTCCTGGCGGGGAAGGCGCTCTGGCACGAGACCCGTATTCCGCTCTTCGAGCAGGCCACCGACACCCGGCCCATGGAGCTGCGCAATCAGGGCGTGCGACCCCGGGTCTGGTTCGGCGAGCGGTGGATCACCTCCACCTTCGACCTGTTCGAGGAGAACACCCGCTACTTCCCCGCGCTGCTGCCGGTCTGCAGCGAGGTCGACCCGCTCGAGGTGGTCTCCCGCGGCGAGATCCCCGAGCTGCCCGAGCTGCGGATGCACAACGGCACCGTCTACCGGTGGAACCGCCCCGTCTACGACGTGGTCGACGGGCACGCGCACCTGCGCGTGGAGAACCGCGTGCTGCCGGCCGGACCCACGGTCGTGGACACGATGGCGAACGCCGCGTTCTACTACGGCGTGGTCCGCGCACTGGTGGAGGCGGACCGCCCGATCTGGACGCAGATGAGCTTCGACGCCGCCACCGAGAACCTGCACTCCGGTGCACGGGACGGCTTCGACGCCGGCCTGTACTGGCCGAACGTCGGCTGGATCCGGCCCGACGAGCTGGTGCTGCGCCGCCTGCTCCCCCTGATGGACCAGGGCCTGAAGGCCTACGGGGTCGGCTCGAAGTCGCGCGAGCGGTACCTGGAGGTCCTCGAGGGCCGGTGCGTGAACCGGCAGACCGGCTCGAGCTGGCAGCGCGCCGCCGTCGCCGCGCGCCAGGAGGCGGGCGAGGACCGCCACCGGGCGTTGCGCGGCATGCTCACCGACTACGTCCAGCTGATGCACGAGGGCAGGCCTGTCCACACCTGGGAGGTGTGAGCGAGTCGGGAGAAGCCGTCGACGGCGGAAGCCGTCGGGATCGCGCCGCTGCAGCCGCGCTGCACGCTACTGCACGCCGAGGGTAAAACAACTCGTTACATTCAGTAACTTCAAAATTACTTTACGTAAGCACTCGTTGCTCTAGCTTCGGAGGCACTGGGAGCCCTTCCAGTGATCCTCCGACAGATCGGGACAACGATGAGCGACCTCACTGCAACCCTCCGAAGTCTGTACGCCGACGAGCATCCGGCTACTGACGCCGACCTGTCCGCTCTCGACGACTCCGCGGCGGACAGCGTCCGCGCCGAGCGTGAGAGCGGTGACGATGCGCTTCAGGCCATCCTCACGCAGTTCGTGATGAACAACGCGACCGACGGCGAACAGGCTCGACGCCTGTCGAACTCGCTCGCGGGCATCAAGCAGTTCCTGGTTCACGAGATCATCAAGGAGTTCCCCACGACCTCGGTCGAGGCTCTCAGCGAGGCCGCGGAGGCGGCCGGTTACGAGATCGAAGTTCTCAGCTGACGCGTCGCCGTGGGGGGGGGGGAAGAGGCCCCGCGAAAAAAACCCCTATCCCCCCCCCCCCCCCCACCCCCCCCCCCCCC